>WJIJ01000098.1 GCA_014730345.1 Candidatus Zixiibacteriota bacterium
AAAAGGTGAATCAGTCAGGCACGAAACTTTGCTATGGGATGAGGCTAAACAGGAATGCCGGGTGATGCGAAGCAAGGAAGAATCGGCGGATTACCGTTATTTTCCGGAACCGGATTTGCCCCTGCTCGCATTGGATGATAAATGGATAGAGGAGATTCAGAAATCACTTCCCGAACTGCCCGACGCGAAAATGAAACGTTTCCGGGAGCAATACGGTTTATCAGGTTATGAAAGCAGTCTCCTGTGCGCGGAAAAGAATATCAGCTTGTTTTATGAAAATGTTGTCGATGGATATAGCAACTATAAAAATGCCGCCAACTGGGTATTGGGAGAAGTGTTCAGGGAGATGAAAGAGCGGAATGTGGAGATAGATGATTTGAAAATCTCCGCCGAGGGCTTTCGTGAATTGTTGGTATCAATTGATAATGATGAAGTATCACCGAGTTCCGCCAAGATTGTTTTTGCTGGGATGACCGAAACCGGAAAATCATCGAGAGAAATTATTAAGGCGGAGGGTTTGACGCAGGTATCCAATGAGGCCGAAATCGAAACGATGGTCAGGCAGGTCCTGCGGGAAAATCCGGTACAGCTTGAGCAGTACCTTGATGGAAAGAATAAGATATATGGATATTTCGTTGGGCAGGTTATGAGGCTTTCGGGAGGAAAGGCCAATCCAGGTATTGTTAACCGAATATTAAAAAAGGCGTTAAACGAAATCAAGGATCGGAACGATGAGTGAACAACCATTAAAACTGGGCGTGCTGGTTTCAGGAAGGGGATCGGATTTGCAATCGATTATCGACGCGATCGAATCCGGGGACCTCAATGCCCGAATCACGGTAGTAATATCAAATAATCCGTCCGCGTACGGTCTCGAGCGGGCGCGCAAATACAATATCCCCGCCGTGGTCCACTCCAGCAAAGATTACTCTAAGAACGCGTTCAGGGAAAGATTTCTCGAGATTTTGAAGTCGTACGATGTTGAGTTGGTGGTGCTTGCCGGATATCTTAAGAAGATACCGGATACAGTAATAGATAATTATCCCCGGAGGATAATTAATATACATCCCGCCCTTCTCCCAAAGTTCGGGGGAAAGGGGTTTTACGGCATGCGCGTGCATAAAGCTGTTCTCCAGTCCGGTGAGAAAGAGAGCGGAGTTACGGTACACTTCGTTGATAATAAATATGACCACGGCGAAATCATCTATCAGCAAAAAGTGCCGATTAAAGAGGATGATACCCCGGAAACTCTGTCAGAAAGGGTATTGGCGGTTGAACACCAGGTCCTTCCCCGGGTAATCGGGATGATTGCAGAGGGCAAAATTAGCTGAAAGATGAGATACATTTTATATTTCACATTGATATACATTGCCTTAACCTCAGTTGCCGAATCGGCGGTTATTGATGAGGTAAAAATAATCCGTAAAGATGTTTTTGATAGCGAACTCAAAGAACATAATTACTTCTTTTACAAATGGGGTAATGCGTTGCATATCCGTACCCGCGACTGGGTCATTCGCGACCAATTGCTTTATGAAACGGGCGATGATGTCGATACGCTGAAAATTTTGGAGACCGAGAGAAACCTGCGTTCGCTGGATTTTATAGGTGATGTCGAGACAGAACTTGAATATAACGGCGATTCCAGCGAGGTCGATGTAATACTTACTACCAACGACCAATGGTCTACAATACTCGGGCTTACCTCCGAAGCGAGTGGGGGTGATTACACCTATGGCGGTGTTCTGGAAGAAGTGAATTTACTGGGTTGGGGCAAGAACCTGCAGGCGGAGTATTATTCCGGCAATGACCGGCGTGGGCATTACTTATCCTATTACGATTACAATTTCTTCCGCTCCAGGTTCAGGGCTAATTTACTATGGGAAAATGACGGATTTGTCAGGAACACGAGTTATAGCCTGAGCAAGCCATTCTATTCGCTTGTGGATAAATACTCGTACGGTTTCAGCGGTTTCGATTCCCGCGGCAAAATCCGTTATTATTACTCCGGCTCTGAACTTTTCCGTTACGAATCCGAACGGCGCAGTTACAAGCTATACCTTACAAGGTCCTACGGCAAAAATTTTAAAAGGAATTTTTCAGTTATCGCTTACTATTCCGAAGAGGAATATTCCGCCGACCCCCGGTTCAGCAGATATAGTTCACTTATTCCCGTGGATGAAACCGAAGGGCGCCTTAGCGTAGGGGCTCATGTGGGCTTGTATAAGTATAAAACAACGAGACTGCTCGATAATTTCGGCAACGTGGAGGATTTGACCCTTGGATGGTGGATAAGCGCCGAAGTGGGAAGGGCGCTGGATATTTTTGATACCAATGTAGAGCGTACTTACGGCGAGGTATCGCTGAAAACGGCTTTTAATTATCCCGAAAACCTTTATGTCTCGGCTTCGGTAAAACTGAAATCCCGATTCGATAATGGCTACGAACATGCTTCCTACGGTCCGCTGGTGAAACTCTACTACCGGCATCCTTTCCGTATGGTTACAGCGCTACGCGCCATGGGGGTCTGGTATGACCGTCCCGATCCATACCTGATTAACTATATAAGCGGGAAAAACGGTTTGCGCGGTTTCGAAACTTATGACCTATCCGGGCAGAATTATGTTGTAATGAATATTGAACATCGTTATTATTCCCCCTTTAAATTACTAACGGTCGCTTTCGGCGCGGCGGTCTTTTATGACGTTGGCAAGGCATGGTATGAGTTCGCGGGGTATGATTCCTCCGAATGGGAAGCGGATTACGGTTTCGGGTTAAGGTTCGGCTTAACCAAGTCCTCGGCGTTCAAGGTCGTCCGCGTGGATATCGCTAAATCTACCAGCGAGGACGAGTTTTACCTCTCCTTCGGTACCCAGATGTATTTTACTTTTGGAAGCTAAAGAGAAAACCTACACCATATATTTTATCGCTCTATTATTTATAGTTGCCGCGATACGATTGTCGGTAATCGGTCTTTCGCAGTTGACTCCCCAGGAAGCGTATTACTGGAACTATGCCCAGCATCCTGACTGGTCTTATTTCGACCATCCTCCGGCGGCATCCCTGCTGATTAAATCCGGCACTTTGATATTCGGCGATAATTCCTTCGGAGTCCGGTTTGGCGGAGTGATTCTATCATCTTTGCTTGCGTTGATAACGTTTCTTTTTGTCCGGCGGCTGTTTAACGCGCGGGTCGCGTTTTATTCTGTTTTCCTGTTTAGCGTAACCTGGATATTCGCCGTCGGGGCGGTGGTGACCACCCCGGATACCCCCATGTTCCTTTTCTGGGTTTTGTGCCTTGTATTGATTTATTACGCGGTGCGTAAGGAATCGTTCTGGTTGTTCGTTCTCTGGGGATTATCGGCGGGACTGGGTTTTGCATCCAAGTACACTATGGCGCTGGTGTTCCCATCGGCGTTTTTATTCCTGTTGATGACCGGAAAATTTCGCAGTTTGAAGATATGGGTTTACTTCGCTGGGGGTTGTATCGCTTCGCTTATAACCGCTTTTCCAGTATTCTACTGGAACTACCTCCACGAATGGGCGTCATTCGCGTTTCAGACTACCCGAAGGGCTGGAGAGATGTCCCGTTTCCGGTTCGATATGTTCTTTGGATTTTTAGGAAGCCAGATGGCGATTATAACGCCATTTATCTTTCCATTCGTGATATATGCCATTTACAAGTCTTTCATAAAAGGGCGGGGAGAAAAGGATAACCGCTATATCCTGCTATTTTGTTTTTCCGCTCCCATAATTATTTTATTTACACTTGTATCTTTCCGCGGCTGGGTCAAAATGAACTGGCCGGTAGCCGGGTATTTCCCCGGGATTATCGCCTTGTGCGCCCTTTTCGAAGATAAGATATATCCAAGGCCGGCATGGATGAAAAGAACCTGGCGGAAGTACGCGGTATTCGCGGTCTCATTCGCCATAGCAGTTACTTCTTTGTCCTATATACACAGCTTCTTTCCGATTCTACCTATGGGCAAGGCTGATACCATGGCAGGATGGCGGGAAACGGCGGAGGTTGTCGATTTTTACCGGCGAAGACATATAGCCAATAATCCGAACAATATAATCGGCTATGAATATAAAATAGCATCGGAAATGGCATTTTACACGGAAGGCAAGCCGGACACCAAGTCGGACAATTATGTTGGCCGGCACGGACTGTCTTACAGGTTCTGGTCGGACCCGCGAAATCATATTGGCGAGGACTTTTTGTTTGTTTATGACAGCCGTTATAAATACCAACCGGAGAGCGCGTTGCTGGGGGCGTTTAAATACATTTCTCCGGTCAGGAGGCTCAAGATTTACGGTATTGGCGGAGAACTGTTTTCGGTGAGGATAATTAAGTGTTATGAGTATCAGGGCGTTGATGGCTGATATAAAACCTGACGGTAAAATTCTATTCATACCGGTAAGATTTATCAAGTTTTCCATAGTGGGCGGTAGCGGCGTGCTGGTGAACATGGGCATGCTTTATATTCTTACCGAATGGATTGGTATCCATTATGTTATCTCGGCAGTGGCCGCGATTGAACTTTCGATAATCGTTAACTTTCTTCTAAATGATATATGGACCTGGGGCGACAGGAAAGACTTGACAGGCAGCCGATTTTTTACGAGAATGTTAAAGTACAACATCTCGGCGGCGGCGGCGGCATTTACGGGCAACTTTATAACATTAATAGTGTTGACTGAATTATTCGGCGTCTATTATATATTTTCCAACCTTGCCGGTATCGCTGTTGGAGTGTTGATAAACTTTTTCTTAAATGACAGATGGACGTATAGAATAAAGGATAATTATGGCGGCAAATGACGCACTGATAAAAGTTGAACTTCCCGGTCTTAAACCTTTGCGTTCCGGCAAAGTAAGAGACATTTACGACCTGGGGGATAATTACCTGTTTGTAACCACTGACAGGATATCGGCTTTCGACGTGGTAATGAAGCAGGGGATTCCACGCAAGGGTGAAATGCTTAACCGGATATCTGCATTCTGGTTCGACTATCTCGAAGAGGTTTTTCCCAATCACCTGATTACGGCCGATTTCGATAAGTATCCGGATAGCCTTAAAAAGTACGAAGTACTGCGTGACAGGTCCATGCTGGTTAAAAAGGTTGAACGGGTGGATGTGGAGTGTATAGTCCGCGGTTTTATTACAGGTTCGGCATGGAAGCAGTACAAAAAGCTCGAAGAGGTTGATGGCAGGAAACTTTTATATGGCAATTATATCCCTGCTTCAATGGTGGAATCGGACAAATTTCCGGAACCGATTTTCACCCCATCCACCAAGGAAGAGAATGGACATGATATAAATATATCCCTGGATAAATATTACGAATTGATCGGTAAATCCCGCGGGGATGAGATAATTTCAGGGAGTATAGAACTTTATAAAGAGGCCTATGAATACGCGTTCTCAAAAGGAATAATCATCGCCGACACCAAGTTCGAATTCGGCATCGACAATGGTAAGCTTATCCTGATAGATGAAATTTTCACGCCCGATTCCTCGAGATTCTGGCGCAGGGATAAGTTTATCCCCGGGTATCCCCAGGTGAGTTTTGACAAGCAGTATCTTCGCGACTGGCTAAAGAATGTCGATTGGCATGGCGAAGGGGAACCGCCGGATTTGCCGGAAGAAGTTATAGAAAACACAGCCGCGAAATACCGTGAAGCATTTACAACATTGACCGGGATGGATATAGATGATTAGCGATAGGGAGAGATACGCTTTAATATCGGTTGCCGATAAATCAGGAATTGAGGATTTTGTCCGGGGGCTGGCTATAAAAGGCATTAAAATTATATCCACCGGCGGAACCGCAAAATATCTAATTGATAATGGGATCGAATGCCATAGGGTAGAGGACATTACCGGGTTCGCGGACCTTTTCGACGGCAGGGTCAAGACACTGCATCCTAAAATCTTCGGCGGTATCCTGGCGGACCGGACTAAAGACGAACATTTGAGAACCGCGCTTGATAATGACATACCTATTATCGATATAGTGGCGGTCAATCTGTATCCTTTTGAAGAAACTGTAAACCGTGAGGAGGTTAGTGAAGAAGAAGCTATCGAGAATATCGATATCGGCGGAGTAGCCTTGATACGGGCGGCGGCAAAGAATTTTCGTTCGGTTTACGTGGTTACTGATTCGGAGAGCTATCAAAAGGTCCTGGATGATATTAACAATGCATCCGAATCAGTAAAATTTCGCGCGGAACTTGCCGAGAAAGCATTCCGGCATACCGCTTATTATGATTCGTTAATAAGCTCCTATTTCAGTTTCCGTCACGATGTTGATGAGAAAGCCCCATCTAAAATCATTTCCGGGTATTCCAAAGTATCCGATTTGCGCTATGGCGAAAATCCCCATCAAAAGGCGGCGCTGTATCGGAATCCATATTTCAATGGCGTGAGTTTGGCGCGTACAGTTGTGCATTCAGGAAAAGAACTTTCATTCAATAATATATACGACCTCGATTCGGTGCTGGGTATGTTGCTGGATTTCGATGAACCCTTCGCGTGCGTGGTCAAGCACACCAATCCATGCGGAGCGGCGGTCTCCGATAATCTCGCGCAAGCCTACGCTGATGCCCTTGCCGGCGATGAGGTTTCCGCTTTCGGCGGAATAGTTGGGGTTAACCGGGTGGTGGATATGGAAACCGCCGAAAAAATCCATAAAACCTTTTTCCTCGAATGTATAATCGCCCCGGGTTATGAAGATGAAGCGCTCGCCCTGCTGAAGAAGAAGAAGAACCGGAGGGTAGTATCCTGCGGCGATTTGAAAACTTACTTGCAGGAAACGTGCTGGGAACCCCGGTATATAATGGGCGGGATGCTTTTGCAGTCGAAAGACCGTTTCAAAGAAGGCGGTTTCGAATTTGAAACAGTTACTGAAGTAAAGCCCGATGAGGGCCAGCTCAGGGACCTTTCATTTGCCATGAAAATCGTAAAGCATATAAAATCCAACGCGATCGTGATATGTAATGGCACTAAAACGGTTGGAGTTGGAGCGGGGCAGACCAGCAGGGTAGATTCGGCCATGATAGCTGTGCGTAAGGCGGGAGACAAAGCCGATGGGGCGGTCGCGGCATCCGATGCATTTTTCCCGATGCCCGATGGCCTCGAAACCCTTGCCCGAGCCGGCGTTAGCGCCGTGGTGCAACCGGGAGGTTCTAAAAAGGATCCAGACGTAATTGAAGCGGCTAACCAGATGGGGATAGCTATGGTCTTTACCGGGGAGCGCCATTTTAAGCATTGATTGATACTGGGTCTCACAGCAACTTGCCGTTCAACAACATCTTGCGATTTTAATAAAAATTAAACTTGCAAAAGGCACCTTAGTGCCTTAAGTTTCATTTAGCAAACTTGCGTATATTGACAACCGGAGATTGTTTTGGGTGAGAAAATACTTGAAATTGTAATATATCTTGTCAAACGGCTTGAAGAGAACGGCGGAAGGCTGGATAAAATAAATGAGATGGCTGAAGACCTTCGCAGTCAGGGATTTACCGACAATGAGATAAACAGCGCCTATATGTGGGTCATTGATCAATATCGTCAGCCGGGTTTCATAGTACACCGGTCCGGAAATCTAAATAAAACGGATTTTCGCAGGGTCCTTTCCGAGTTTGAAAGGAACTTCTTCACCACCGAGGGATATGGGGCTTTGATACAAATGAGAAACCTCGGTCTAATTGATGATACTCAATTGGAGATGATAATTGAGCGGGCGATGCTCAGCGGGCAAAATCAACTCGATGCCGATTCGGTAAGAACGCTGGCATGGTCGTTTATGATTACTAACACACCCGGGGATCAATCGAACTTGAGTTTGAGTGTTCTTGATTTCGGCGATAATCCCCAGGTTCATTGATTTAAATATAATTTGGGCTAAACCGCAGGTTTTTACCTGCGGTATTTTTTACGCATGGCGGGTGATCAGGATAAAAAACATGTCTTATTGGGTGTAACCGGGGGAATAGCGGCGTATAAATCCGCGGAGCTGACCAGGTTATTTGTAAAGGCGGGCCACGAGGTCAAAGTTATAATGACCGGGTCGGCATGCGAGTTTATCACCCCTTTGACACTGGCAACTTTGTCCAACAATGATGTCGCTATAGAGATGTTCCCTGAGTCCGGTGAATTCACCACCCGGCATATCGACCTCGCCGATTGGGCGGATATTCTGGTTATTGCGCCCGCAACCGCGAATTTTATAGGCAAAGCCGCCAACGGTATCTGTGATGATTTGCTTACTACTGTCTTCCCGGCGGCTACATGCCCGGTGCTTATTGCCCCCGCGATGAACAGCAATATGTGGGATTATCCGGCGGTGCAGGAGAATTTCTTAAAGCTGTTGTCCTATGGCTTTTATTCGGTAGGTCCCGATTCCGGAGACCTGGCATGCGGCTGGGTTGGCCGGGGAAGGATGGTTGAACCGGAGACTATTTTTTTAAAGGCGTTAAGTATCCTATCGTTATCAGGGCGTCTAATGGGCAAGAAAGTATTGGTGTCGGCGTCACGCACGGAAGAGCCCATCGACAGCGTTCGATATATTTCCAACCGCTCATCGGGGAAGATGGGATACGCGCTGGCCCTGGAAGCGAAAGCCGAAGGCGCGGATGTTGTACTCGTAAGCGGTCCTTCCGGTTTGACTGCTCCCCGGGGAATTGAGATGGTCAGGGTAACGACGGCTGTCGAGATGGCCGAAGCGGTAAAGAAACGATTCGATGAGTCGGATGTGGTTATAATGTCGGCGGCAGTATCCGATTACGCCCCTTCCAATCCACCGGCGAGTAAAATCAAGAAGACGGAAGCCGCGCTTCATCTTGACCTTGATTCCACCGAAGATATTCTGCGTTCCCTCGGCGAGATGAAAAAAAAACAGGTGCTGGTGGGTTTCGCCCTGGAAACGGATAACGCTGTTGATAACGCTATAAAGAAACTCGAAAGCAAAAATCTCGATTTTATCGTTTTAAATAATCCAAACGAAAGCGGAGCGGGGTTTGACACGGACACGAACCGGGTGGATATAATATCCCGCGGCGGCAGAGTGGACGAACTACCGCTGATGTCAAAAAGGGAAGTGGCGGCCGAAATTATAACCCGAATTGTAAAACTGCTTAACTCGATGTAATGGTATTGAATAGAAGTTCGCGACTGGCCAATGATATCCGCAGGTTATATTTTCAGCAGATAAAATCGCTTGGAGAGGAGGAGCTTTATATTCCGCAAGCGAGCGAAATTTTCATGACCCTCGAAGATTTATATAACAAGACTAAAAACTGCGCCGAATGCCCACTGTGTGAATCGCGAACCAACTATGTTTTCGGCGCGGGCAATCCGAAGGCCGATTTAATGTTAATTGGTGAAGCCCCGGGGCGGGACGAAGATTTGAAGGGTGAACCGTTTGTGGGCAGAGCCGGGCAGTTGCTGGACAAAATTTTGAAATCCGTAAATTTTGAGCGAGAAGAAGTTTATATCGCGAATATATTGAAATGCCGGCCTCCCAACAACCGGGATCCACAACCAGATGAGGTCGAGCATTGCCTGCCTATTCTAAATAAGCAGATTGATTTGATTAAACCAAGGATCATACTGTGCATGGGAAGGATAGCAGTGCAGTATCTTCTCGGGGAGAAAGGTTCCCTCACGAAAATACGCGAAAAGGATTACGAGTATAAGGGAATCAGGGTGTTTGTTACATATCATCCGGCGGCTCTTCTGCGTTCGGCGCAGTATAAACGGCCGACATGGGAGGATGTGAAGAGATTACGGCGCTATTATCTGAAGATTATGAATATGCCGGATGAAAAGCTGGACTAATTAATAAAACATTAAACGCAAAACGGACGTGGCGAAAAAGAAATCATTGGAAAGGATGCCGCCGCAGGCGGTAGATGTCGAGCAGGCGGTTTTGGGCGCTATGCTCATCGACGCGAGCGCTATCCCCAAGGCGATTGAAATTATCAACGAGGATAGTTTCTACAGCGGGAAGCATGTCAGAATTTTCAAGGCGATAATCGAATTATTCAACCGCGATGAGCCGGCGGATATAATAACAGTATCGGAGGAACTCGATAAGAAGGGACAACTTGAGGATATAGGCGGACGCGGTTATGTTATCGGGCTTACAGAAACAGTGGCGACTTCGGCTCATATAGAGGAGCATTGCCGGATAATACTCGAGAAATCGACGCTTAACAGCCTGATAACCACCTCAACATCGATAATCTCGGAATGTTATGAAGCTTCCGAGGAAGTCGATGAGTTACTGGATAAAGCTGAACAGCAGATATTCGTTATAAGGGAAAGCAGGCTTAAACAGAGTTTTGTGAAGATTAGCGATATTCTCCCGCATACTTTCGAGGCGATAGATAAATATGCCGGCAAAGAAGGCGGAATAACCGGTATTCCCTCAGGATTCAAAGCTCTCGACGCCATGACCGCCGGATTCCAGCCGTCGGATTTGATTATTATTGCCAGCCGGCCATCTATGGGTAAAACCGCCTTCAGTTTGGCAATATCCGAAAACGTGGCGGTAAAAGCGGGACCGGTCGCCTTTTTCAGCCTGGAGATGTCCCGTGAACAGTTAACCCAGAGGATTCTCTGCAGTCACGCGAAGGTCTCCAGCCATAACCTCCGACGGGGGCGTTTGAAGGATTTTGAGTATTCCCAGCTTGGCAACGCCGCGGGATTTCTCGCCGATCTGCCGATTTTCATTGATGATTCACCGGGCATAGGCGTGTTGGAGATGAAGGCAAAGGCGCGCCGGCTAAAATCAAACCTGGGGTTATCGCTTGTTGTCATTGACTACCTGCAGTTGATGCAATCTCCTAAAAACCTTGAAAACCGCCAGCAGGAGATAGCATATATTTCCCGTTCGCTGAAGGGTTTGGCCAAAGAACTGGATGTCCCGGTAATAGCGCTGTCGCAGTTAAGCAGGCAGGTGGAGCAACGCGGCGGAGACCGTCGTCCGCAACTTTCCGACCTACGCGAGTCCGGGGCTATAGAGCAGGATGCTGACGTGGTTATGTTCATCTACCGTCCGGCGTTTTATGGAAAAACCGTCGACGATGAAGGACGTTCGCTGGAGAATATCTCGGAGATAATTATCGGCAAACAGCGTAACGGTCCTACGGGAACTATCGAACTCGCTTTCGTACGCGACTACGCCAGTTTCCAGGAACTCGCTCCATTCGAAGCGGAAGCGGCGGTGGGCGATGAAGAAACTCCTTTTTAAATTCACTGTTTCACCCGATAAAAATTTATATACAGCGGAATTGACTTTTGGCTGTGGATAAGTTAGACTGACTATTCGTTCCGATAATATAACAGCTATACCGTAGCGTACTGCAAGGATGATAATTGAAAACGCATGATATTAACAGGCCGATGGAACGTATCCTCGGGATGTTCGGCGGGAAGATAATACGCTTTTTTGCTGGAATCGGGAAAGTAACCCTGCTGGTAAAATCTCTTATCTTCAATCTTCCGTTTTTCATAAAACGCCGGCATCTTGTATTAGAACAGATGCTTTTTATGGGAGTCAATTCCCTGCCTCTGGTTATTTTTACATCTATCTTCACCGGCGCTGTTTCCGCGGTCCAGGCGGCATACCAGTTTCATAACTATGTGCCCTTGAGATACCTGGGCACCGCTGTGGGCAAGGCGGTGGTTATCGAGCTGGGACCTGTGCTTACCGGGCTTGTGGTCGCCGGGCGTGTCGGCGCGGCTATCGCCGCGGAGCTCGGTACCATGAAAGTTACAGAGCAGATTGACGCGCTGGAGACGATGGCGCTTGATCCGGTGGAGTTTTTGGTAATGCCCCGGTATCTTGCCGGATTGATCATGCTTCCCGTTCTGACCGTGTTCGCCGATGTGGTTGCCATACTCGGAGGTCTTGCTGTCTCGGTGTGGTTCGTCGGGGTATCATCCTATACATTCCTGAACGGTTTTAAATCGTTTTTCGAGATGCAGGACCTTTTCGCGGGACTGTTCAAGGCCGGGGTTTTCGGTTCGATTATCGCTATTATCGGATGTTATCAAGGTTTTATCACCGAGGGCGGAGCCGAAGGCGTGGGCGAATCAACCACCCGCGCGGTTGTGCTTTCGTCGGTGTTGATTCTCGTTTCGGACTATATGATCGCTCATCTTTTATTTGGATAGGATATTTTATTATGTCAGTGAACGAAAGATTGGAATACGCGCTTGAACTGATCAAAAAGGCTGGAGATATCGCCTTAAAATACTACGGT
The DNA here is from genome assembly GCA_014730345.1 of Candidatus Zixiibacteriota bacterium. Lineage (GTDB taxonomy): Bacteria > Zixibacteria > MSB-5A5 > UM-FILTER-46-8 > UM-FILTER-46-8 > WJIJ01. The sequence goes on from WJIJ01000098.1 coordinate 12,278, forward strand.
GATGATTTGAAAATCGACTACAAGGGAGTCGATGACCCGGTTACCGCCGCCGATATGGCTGTCAGCGATTTTCTCGAGGAGGAAATACCGAAGAAATTTGCCGATGATGGCATTCTCTCTGAGGAATCGTTCAAACAATCGGATGTCAAAAACCTGCGGGAAAAGAAATATGTCTGGATAATCGATCCTCTCGACGGCACAAAGGAATTTATCGCCCGCAACGGCGAATTCGCTATTATGATAGGTTTGTGCGAGGATAAACAGCCGGTAATGGGCGTTGTTTACCAGGTCGCGAAAAACTGGATATTTTACGGAAGCAAAGATGGCGGCGCTTACTGGCTCGATAACGGGGCTAAGAAAGACCTCAGGGTCGATTCCAGTTTTGATAAGGACGATTTGACCATAACCGTTTCCCGTTCCCATCGCCCCAAGGTGGTCGATAAGATGATGGATGAACTCAAAATAGAAAAGGAGTTCGTAACCGGAAGCGTGGGTTTGAAAATCAGCGTGGTTGCCACCGGAAGGGCTGATTTTTATTATCACCCATCGGGTTATGCCAAGGAATGGGATAGTTGCGCTCCGCAGGCTATACTGGAAGCCGCCGGCGGAATCATGACCGATATTTTCGGAAATCAACTTGGCTACCTCAAGGATGATGTTTTGCAGAAAGAAGGATTCTTGGCCGCGTCGCTGGGAGTTCATCAGTACATCCTCGAAAATGTAAAAGCGGAGCTTGATTGATAAACCGCCTATGATAGAGGTCGTTGATTTACATAAAGCATTCGGCTCTAACAATGTTTTAAAAGGAGCGAACCTGAAAATTGAAAAAGGGGAGACCCTGACAATTATAGGCCGCTCCGGTGTGGGCAAGTCGGTTCTATTAAAGCATATCGTCCGCCTGCTCGAGCCTGATTCTGGATATATCCAGATAGATGGAGAGAACATTTTGGATTTCGACCGTAAGCAACTAATGGCATACCGGCGGAGATTCGGTATGCTTTTCCAGGGAGCCGCGCTTTTTGATTCAATGACCGTCGATGAAAATGTCGGCCTTTCGTTGCGCGAACATACCAATACCCCCGAGGAGGAAGTGAAGGAGATAGTAAGTGAAAAATTGAGGGTTGTGGGTATGAAGGGAATAGAGAATCTCAAACCCGCTGAATTGTCCGGCGGGATGAAAAAACGGGTGGGGCTCGCCCGCGCTATCAGTATGAATCCCGAATTTATCCTCTACGATGAGCCGACCACCGGGCTTGACCCGATCATGGCCGACGCTATCAACGATTTAATAATCAGGCTTCGCGAGGAATTGAATGTAACATCCATCGCTGTTACCCACGATATGACATCTGCTTATAAGATATCGGACAGAATCGCCATGATATATGAGGGCGAGATAATTTTCGCGGGCACTCCCGACGAGGTAAAGAATACCGATAACCCGGTAGTCCAGCAGTTCATCCGGGGGGAAGCGGAAGGCCCGATTAAAGCGGTATAGCGGCGTATGAATAATTTCCTTTCATCTAAAGCGTCATAATTATATCTTTTGCTAACCGCATCAACACAGGAGGATATATGGCGCGTCTTATTTCATTATTTTTGACAATTTTAATTTTAATTCCATCGCTTTCATATCCGCAGGAAAACCTGTTCCAGAAAGCACTGGACGAAGTTGGATTTACCTACGAAGACCTGGGCTATAAACCAAAGGGATACTGGAACCGCTATCCCAACCCGGAACTGATTCCGTACAAGATGCCCCATTTCGACGACCTTTTCGCTGAACCGATGATGGGCTACCAGTACGCGGTTTCCATGGGCAATGTTGTCGAGGATTATCTTGAACCTTCCTTTATGGCTGAAAAACGCTTTTCCCTGCACCGGGTTGTATATATGCTCGGGGTGGACAGGCGCGTGGGCGGATTCCGTAATTACTCGGTGAACCTGCATGCACAGGTTGATTCCACACGCCCGGTGATTGACGCGCTGGAAAAAATATTCGCTTACAAAGGTGAAGAGATGCGGAGATATGCTTTCGGCGACATGGCTGAAAGCCCGGATTATGTTAATATGGCGGAAGAGCAGTTAGTTTATATGCATAAAAATATTCAAATCGAGATTGCTGAAGCGTTGCTGAATATACTTGACGCGGTTAAATGGCGCGATATGGCATTGCGGAATGTGCCTCCCGGTTTGATACACGAGGTCTTTAAAATCAATAACCTCGGCGAAACCCAGGGGGACGGTACCATTTACTATCCTCAATTCGATGATATAAGCGCGGTCATTGACGAACAATCGCTGTATTACGCATGCATGAAGGCGGTGCAGGCGGCGGAAAACGCCCGTTGGGGTATTGAGGATTTATATAAAGATGAATACCTCGATTTTTCAAAAGTCCAGTTTGAAATATACACACCCATCGGCCGGGTCGCTGTTAACGGCGATGAAAAGAATGAGTACAATCGGAATGATTACTGTCTCGTAATCGATTTCGAGGGAAATGATAAATATCATGGTTCGGTGGGGGCGGCCTCGAACGCGGATATCCCTGTATCGATATGCCTGGATTTCGATGGTAATGATAAATACATCAATGAAAATGACGCGCTGGCATCCCAGGGCGCCGGGCTTTTTGGATGCGGCGTGCTTATCGATGTTAAAGGGCGCGACAGTTATAAAAGCAAAACCTTGTCCCAGGGATTTGGGATGTTCGGTATGGGCGTGCTCTTCGATGCCGAAGGAGATGATGAATACGCTATGGAAACCTCGGGTCAGGGATGCGGTTATTTCGGGTGCGGGTTTAACCTCGATGTGGAAGGGAAAGATGAGTATTACTTATATGGCGACGGCCAGGGATTCGGAGGCGTTGGCGGCGGAGTGGGGATACTTGGCAATTATAGCGGCGATGATAAATATGTCGCCGAACCATCAGCCGAAATCGTCAACCGCGGCGATTATCATTCGGAGATGAAGATAAATGTCTCCATGGCCCAGGGCGCGGCCGCGGGCAGGCGCGGGGACGGTTCCGACGGACATAGCTGGGCCGGCGGCCTGGGAGCGATCATTGATATTCACGGCAAGGACCGTTACGAGTCCGGCAACTGGTCACTGGGAACGGGTTACTGGTATGGCACCGGCATAGCTTATGATAAAACCGGTGATGATTATTATAAATCGGTTTATTTCACCCAGGCATCAGGGGCGCATTACTGTATCGGTATTATGATTGATGAATCGGGGAACGACCATCATGAGCTGTGGGAGACATCGGGCGCGGCGTTATCTTTCGGTTGGGATTATACGACATCCCTGCTGGTGGATAAGGGCGGCGACGATTATTATGAGGGCAAGATAATATCAATAGCCTGCGCTGAGATACGCTCCAATTCTTTTTTCTTCGATATCGGCGGAAACGATACATACCGTTTGGGCGAAGGGCAATGCGGTATGGGAGGGGTCGATTGGCGGGACAGCTACCGTTACCCGAACAGGTATTCTCCGTACAACGCTTTAGCGAAATCATTAGCGGTATTTATAGATATCGGCGGTAATGACAGCTACCAGGATTGGGATACAAAGGCGGAGGAGATTCGCCCGTCGGATAAATATTCAAACAACGCGAGCTGGCTCAATCCCCCGAAGGATGATCCGAAACATGGATGGAACAATTACGGGGTGGGGATAGACGCGGAGGAGGGAACGATTCCCGAAGTATATTTTTTTAAGGCCAAACCGGAACCGGAGGAATAAACCGGAACCTCAAAACGTTATCATTTTATCACTCTGATGTATCCACTCGGATAGGTCTTTTAAATCGGAAACAATAACACCTTCATAAGCCATCTCGCCGGGATTGCTTCCGGTGCGTTCAAGACAGGTCCCGCAGGCACGGACGGTAATTCCGCCGGCTATCATATCTTTGGTCATCTGCTTTAGATCAAAGAAATCCTCCGGGTGAGTTATGCTTTCGCGGACAATGTCCACCGCGTCGTTCATCACGAACACCCATACATCATCTCCGCTCGCGGAAAGTGTGTTGGCGATGCGGATTCCGTTCCAGATGACATCTGTACCGTCATAGGGTTTGTGGCTCAGGATGAGTAAGACCTTCATGTAATTCTCCTTAGTTGAAAAAGCTGATAATGTATTTAATTGAGATAAATGTTACACTTATAGCCAGGATGGCTTTTATAAATTTTGCCGGGATGAATTTCTGCAGTCGTGTTCCCAAATAAATGCCTATAAAACCGCCAATTCCAAAAGACGCGCCCAGCAACCAGTCCGGTTGGGTGGCTACGCCGTCGGGCGCGAAATACGGACCGAGAACCGTGTAAAAAATAACTCCGTTAACGGACGATATAAATGTATCCGCCAGTGTTACTCCCGCTATGGCGAATACAGGCAGGCCGAACTGGACGATTAACACCGGGGCTATTATCGAACCGCCCCCGATGCCGTAGATTCCGCCGACTATACCCACGAAAAAACAGAAAATACTCAATGGCATTGTGGGAACCGAATAATTCTGCCTGCCAAAGCTGAATGAAACGCGCCGCAACGAAAACCGGGCATTGCTAACCCGGAAATCGGCCGGCTTGTCGGCTGTTGGAATATTATTCGCTGGTTTCGAATTACCGAAAATATCTTTAAGCAAACGGTAGGCGATATATACCAGCACAATACCCGCGAAGAGTTTGAAATTTTTGGGATCGGGAAGATACTTAGCCCTGATTATCACCCCGATTATAGTGCCGGGGAAGGTTCCCATGGTGATCGCGAATAATAACGGGAAAACGAAACGTTTCTCTTTGAGGTATCGGTAAACCCCGCTGGGGATGGCGGTGATATTGAAAATTAAGTTAGTGGGACTGACCGCGGGGGAGGTAAAACCGAGAACACTGACCTGGAAGGGGAGCAGGATAAACGCGCCGGTTACTCCTCCCATTGAGGTAAAAGTCGAGATGATGAAGGCCACCAGAACCGGCAGCCATACCGGAGCTTCAACTCCGCTTACGGGGAATAGCATAACTTGTTGTGAACCAGTTTTTCATTTTAACTTCTTCAGGTCAATCCCGCTGGTATGGTTAAGCCGAAATGCAAGCCCCTCCAAGGGCGGGTAGACATCGGCTACCAATCAGGGAAAATTTATTTAACATCTATAAATCCTATTTAAACCTCACATGTTCCTGCGAGAAATAGATATTTTGCTCCCTTTTTACTTTCCTGGTCAATGCCAGTATCGCTATCAAATTCGGGATAGTCATTATTCCAAGCGCCATATCGCCGAATCCCCATGCCGCTTCCAGCGCGACTAAAGCCGCCAGGAAATTTATAATGCAATATATTACCCGGTAGGGAAGCACCGCTTTGTTTCCCCAGAGGAATTGCACCGAACGGTCTCCGTAGTAGGACCAGCTTATCATGGTTGAAATTGCAAAGAGGAATACCGCGACGGTAACAATGTGATTCCCATGATCACCGAGAATAGGTCTTAATCCTTCCTGGAACGCGTAAGAGGTCATCGGCGAGCCGTTCAAAGGGGCTCCGTCTATAGTTACTGTCCATGCCCCGGTTACGATAATCGCCAATCCGGTGATTGTGCAAATTGTTATAGTATCGATGTACGGACCAAGCATGGCTACCACCCCTTCACGAATCGGGTACTTGGTCTTGGCGGCGGCATGAGCTATTGGCGCCGAACCCTGACCGGCTTCGTTGGAGAAAAGCCCGCGCTTGACCCCCCATACGAGGGTCATCAAAAAGGTCGCCCCGGCAAAACCGCCTACCTGCGCCGTTGGATTGAACGCCCCCTCGAAAATCTCGGAAAATGCCCCCGGGATTTTATCATAATTAAACAATAAAATCAGTATCCCACCGGTAACGTAGATAGTGGCCATGGTAGGAGCGAGTTTCGATGCCACTTGCCCGATACGTTTAATTCCGCCGATAATGACCGTAAATATAATCGATGATACTATCAAACCGGTAATCCAGTGAGGAATTCCCCACTCCGAATTAAATTGGTCGGCCACGGTAAATGCCTGAACGGTATTGCCGGTGCCGAAGGAGCATATAACCGCGAAAAAGGCGAAAAGAACTGCCATAAATTTCCATTTACTGCCTAAACCTTTTACGATATAATACATGGGGCCGCCCGCGGCGGAACCGTCCGGATGAATATCCCGGTACATCATCGAAAGAGTACATTCCACGTATTTGAGGGATGTTCCGAAAATACCGGTTACCCACATCCAGAACAATGCCCCCGGACCTCCGTAGTGAATAGCTGTAGCTACTCCGGCTATGTTCCCTATTCCCACCGTCGCCGACAGCGCGGCGGAAAGCGCCTGGAAATGGTTAATATCGCCTTCATCTTTGGGGTTGTCATAGATGCCCCTGATTACATTGATACCGTGTTTTACTTTCCTCAGCTGAATGAACCCAACCCGAATACTGGTCAACAGGCCGGTTCCGACCAGGAGAACAACCAGCGCCGGTAATGCATCGGGCCAATTCCATATATAACCGTTGATAGCATCTATGATTTCTTTCATGCTCCTACCGCCTTATATATTTTTTTATCGTTTTCGAAAGTTGGTCCACTACGCATGAATAGATATTATTAAAATAGATGTTTGATTGTCAAGATATTAAATAGCAATGAAGCGGACGCCCGGACTATTTTAGTAAGAATAGTTTGCCATTGAACCGCGCCTGACCCGATTTAACCGAGTAGAAGTAGATACCGCTTGGTAAATCGCGTGGAGTCCATACAGCGGTATATATCTCATCAACGTAGCTTCCATCGACAATTCTTTCCACAATTCTTCCGGCAAGGTCGTAAATATTGATGACTACCGGCTCATCGCCCCCAGCCGGGATCCGGAATACTGTGGAAGCATTGAAAGGATTCGGATACACCCCAAATACGGATTGATTGGTTCTATAATCCTCCGGTAACTTACCGCCGCCGTGGTTTTCGGACAGGAGGTCGACTGGATCTTCATAGGGTTCATTTATTATGATACTTAAAATACTCGAGCTGAAAAGGATATCATCGTTGTAAATGCCGCAATTCGCGTGATAACTGTATTGACCAAGAGGAATACCGGGATCGGCAAACTGGGTGATGGAAGGTATCATGAGCCGCTGATATGGCGAAAGTAATTGCTGGCCTATAGGGAAATAAGGCCCATATATCTCGCCGGCGTTGCTGTGAAAACCGGTCCAGACATCGACTTGCTGTACAATTGCCGTATTGTTAATTAGCTCCATGTCGTAGCCGAATGTCCCCCCGGGAGTGATAACTACAGGATCGTTCTCGGGCACGATATTGATCGTAACCGCCGGATTCGGTTGTTCGCCTTCGATTTTTATAACCCATATATCGGAGCGGACGCAATCAAATGAACTGGTTTGTCCTGCCAGGACATAGTTTCCATCAGAACTTCGCGTGATGAAGCATGCACGGTCCCAACCATCTCCTCCATAGGAACATCCCCAGAGGCTGTCTCCGGCGTTGTTGCAACAAATAACATTGAAATCTTTGTTAAAAAAACTGACATCACGGCTTCCGGCAATAATATAGCCGCCGGAGTAATTTCGGCATAACGACCAGCTATATTCACCGAATATATCACCGTAGAGCGCTCTCCAGGAGATATTCCCTTCTGAGGTTAGCTTGATAAGGTAAGTATCCATCGAGAACATACTCGAATTGCCCAATCCACCGGTAAAAATGTAACCGCCATCGTCGGTTTGCTCTATGGCATAAGCCTCATCCCAGTACCTGGTTCCATATATCCAGTTCCATTCCAGGCCGCCCGTCGAATCAGTTTTTATAATATAAATATCTATATGGCGAAATGGTATTGACTTAGTAATACCGGCAATTATATAACCGCCGTCGGTAGTTTGCCGGACAGTATGCGCCTTGTCCCACCAGTTTGTGCCATAAGTCCTGCTCCATAGAGAATCCCCGGATGCGTCAGTTTTTATTAGATATACGTCACTGCTGTCCCCGTGCGAAAAAGAATCTGTCCATCCGGCGATTATATAACCTCCATCGCTGGTCTGCATAACATCGCGGCCGCCGTCATCGCGGTCTCCTCCGTAAGTTTTCAACCAGATAGTATTTCCGGACCGGTCCAATTTCAAAAGAAAAAGATCTTTTCCGCCCGCGCCGTAAGACTCGCTATAGCCGGTTAAAACATAACAGTTATCATCACTGATAATTAACTTATAGGCCCTGTCATCTTCGTTTCCGCCCCACGACCGGAACCAACGGTAGTTGCCGTTGCTTCGCAGTTTAATCAGGAAAACATCCTCGTCATCGTTACCCAGAGATGTTGTATATCCGGTGACAAGGTAATCCCCCTCCGGGGTTTCCTGGATACAGCGGGCATCTTCAATACCATGTCCGCCGTGCCTTTTTGCCCATATCATATCGCCCGGCGAGGCAACCGAATCAACGGCAATTCCCCAGCATAAAACGACAATTATAAGAATTATTCCGCGCATCTTTGAATTAACCAGCTCTAACTTCCAGCCCTTCAGGTTTAGCTGATTATCAGCATCCTCAAGCAGTTATTTTTTTCACCTGTGAAAAAATAGGATATAGCCGAAATTTTGTCAAGCACAAACATGCAATGCAAATTAAAAAGCCGCCCTTTTGGAGGGCGGCTTGAGTGGGAAACCGTTGAATTTACTTTATTAAAGTCATCCGTCGGGTGAACGATTTTTCTCCGGCCGATAACTTATAAAGGTAGATTCCGCTCGCGTATTTTGACCCATCCCAGCTGAGCACGTGTTCACCGGCAGATTTTTCCCCTTTGTACAGGTTCTCGATATGTTGCCCCATAATATTATATATATCGAGACTTATCTCCGACTCACTCGCGAGGGTGAACGCTATCTCAGTGGAAGGATTAAACGGATTCGGGAAATTCTGCATAAGGGATGTTTTCAGCGGCAATTGCGGATCATCATCCACAGAGGTCATACCGATATTCATGGTAACCGGAATCTCGACATGCGGAATTTCCGGGTCGTTGCTGTCGAGCGACAGGTAACCGTAATACGTTCCTGCCTGATGGTCGCCCGCGTCGCAGGTAACTTCGACATCAATGACATCGGCTGGATATATATATCCGTTGTCATCGTCCACGGACAGCCAGTCGAATTCTCCGGCCGGTTGACCAAGTTCGAAACGATAGGCCATACCTTCGCCGGAGAAGGTTTCATTGTAACATATCTGCAAGCCCACTGTACCCGCGGCATTCTCTATCCCCACAGATGCGCGGTCGATGGGGCCTTCCGGTCCCATATCGCCATACTGGAAGGTTACTGAATTGGGGGCTACAAGAACTGCCTGGAATGTAAACTCGCCTTCCTCGTGAGTGTCAGGTACATCGACCCACGATATAACCGCGCTGTCTGTATTGTTGGTGTAGAAATAAACGTTCCCGCCCAGCCCCGGATTCAGGTTTTCCCAGAAGGGAGCTATCATGTTATTGGGGGCGGAAGAGTGGGGTATCCTGCGGTTGTAGTATGCGGTGGTCGTGCTGTCGGTGAAAGACATCCATCCATTGGAGCAGATATTGATACTTGAAAATGTGTTGCCATAAAACTCGAAATCGAAACCGAGGTCATAAGGTCCGGAATTACTTACATCCGGATTACCGGGGAATTCCACGATTTCGCCGTTGACGGTAATGTCGACCCATCCGTATTCAGGACCCTGGGGGTTATCCGAATCGAACCAATAATACCCGAAGGAATCCTGGAACGCGGAGTTGAACATGCGTATCCGGTAATACAGGTCGCCTTCGCCGAGATTGCTCAACGACAAGGTCTCTGTCGTTGAACCGCCATAGGGAACGTAAATCTCAAACTCCTCGGGATTATAAGTTATCTCAGGAAGCCTGCTTATATAAATCGGCCTCTGGGTATAATGGCCGATACCACATGAGCCGTAAGGCATGTAGAAATAACCGCCATCGCCCCATGTATCCGCCCAGCTGTTTTTAACAATCCAGGCGCCGTCTTCGCAAAGGTTGTCATCCCAGCCCACAAAAACAACCGCGTGGTTGGGGCTGGTGTAAACATTTTCGTAGCAATCCCAGCTGAAGCCGTCATGCACCGTGAAAGTAGTGGAGAGCGGGCCATCCAGCAGGGCGTTTTTAATTGAGTTCACATTATTGGGAATGTTTTCCCAGCTTTCGAGAGTTACGATAACCACGCAGGTATCCTGCTCGCAGGGAAATCCATTTCGCGCACGATAAGGGTAACAATCTTCCTCGATTGCTCCGAAATCAGCAAAAACGGCGTAAGCGTCGCTCATCCATCCGCCGTTACAGCTTGAACCGCCCCAGTTGCAGTCGATTATCGCCTGCTCCGAGAAATCCCATTCCACTCCGTCCTCAATCAACACCGCCGATTCAAAAGCGCCGGTAGCCGCGAAATCCCAGCATGAGCCGCAACTTGCCTGGTTTTTGACCGGGGTAACGCCGCCCATCTGCCGCCAGTCGAATACATCCTGAGTATTCAAAAGCACAGGCGGAGGTTCCTTATCCAATTCTTCAAAAATGGCCTTGACGCTGTCCGGAATATCTAAGCCGAGGTATTCCATACGCTCTTCAAGCGTCATCTGGCTATTGTTTTCATTTTCGATTTCATCTGCGATGCCCGGGCCGTAGAAGGCCGAGACAAGCATGACCGCAAGCGTCAAAATCGCAATCTGTTTCATAATTCCCTCTGTCATTCTATCCGTATGTCTTCAATGTTATTTCCGTACATGTTATATTATCTTCGAAAAATCTTTCTTAAATAATCAACCAAATAAATAATAACGACTTACACAATCCGCTACAATACACCGGATCATGGTCCGCTACAAAGTTCTAAACCGTTATTTTAAAGCGCAAGTTTTATACCAGAATTTGGGTGATTTATGATTAGAATTACCAAAACACCAATATAGTACTTTCGGGGATAAAATTCAAGTATAGAATAGGCTTATTTTAAAATTTATAACCAGCGGTGAAATAGAATAAATTCTGCCTTTTCCCCGGCTCAAACAGGTTTTCATCTCCGTTGCCGACCATTATCTCGAGTGGTCCGACCAGGGATGTGAATTTCACACCTATCCCAACGCCGGTCAACAGCGGCCCGGACTGCCTGTATTCAGGGAAACCAAGGCTGTAATCGAAGGCGGCATTCAGGATAAATTTGAAGAAGATGTCTTTCTTGTGTTCATAACGGTATTCGGCTCGGACGCTGTTAAAACGGTTGCCGGAGAACTTGGAATAATTCCATCCCACGAACTCATCCGGACCGCCCAAGTAGTACCATTTATATATCGGGAATTCATTCCAGCCCCTTTTATGGGTGCCGGCGAGGCGCATAGTGTGCCGTCCCAATGTATAATAATAATCCCCCCTGATATCGAGTTTCTGGTAGGTATGTTCAGAGCCCATTTTCTCATAGCTTAGTTCGGCGAGCACCGTCAATTTCAAACCATCGCGGGGGAGGAGAACATTATCAAGGCGGTCGATGTCCAGTTTAATATCATACTTGCTTAACACATCATCGAAATCACCAATTAGATCCCTGATATCCGCGGAGGCTATCTCCGCGCTTACATCCATCAACTCGACATTATATTCAAACTCCAGGTTACTCGATTTGTCCGGGAATATCCCCAGCCCCAATCCGATCAATGTTGAGCGGTCGTTGTATCGAGCGGTTTTTTCTCCGAATTCATCGTAGATGTTCAACCCTATATCTTTATGTTTAACGATCGCGTAAGGGTATGCGGGATATGAAAGTGAGCGGGACAGGTACGAGAATTTAGCCAGATACCTGGTAAGTCCCGCGAATTGCAGTTCGGTTTCGAAACGCAGGCCGGTAACATAGAAGGGCATTAACTGCAAACCGACCATACCTACCAGCTCATGGTATTCATCGTAACGCATTCCGATATACAGCCTTCGGGTTGGCTTCTCCTTGAAGTTTATTATCAAAGCCACGCTGGTGTCGTTAACCCTCGATACTTCGTAGTAAATCTTATCGAAATAACCCAAACTATATAATTCGTCTATCCTCACACGGATAAAATCAGGATCAAACCGGTCGCCGGGTTTGACTCCCAGTACCTTGGTCAGGAACTTGAAATCATAACTGGTTGAGCCTTCGATTAATATGTTGTATAATACCGGCCGGGATTTCATATCGTAATCGATGTGGATATTAACCGTGTTTGCCCCTGTGGGGATAACCCGATGCCGTATATTTTTTATCCGCGGATTGGCTCGTATGCCCCTGACTGCCTCGGCAACCCTCGTGGAATCGTACAGGTCGCCCCGCGCGAATGGAAACAGCTGGCGAACCAACCGTGGTTTAAAAAGCGAGTTGGTTGAGAGAATTACATCCTCAATCAAAGTAGTATCACAGCGGGTGGCGGCTTCTTCGCTCAGGTCCACGCACGAGTTACGGATGATGTTCCTAAGTTTAACCAAGTTATCCAGATTCGCCTCGGATGCTTTCCTGCCCTGCGCTATTATTTCCGGTATCTTATCCGAGCTGAAATCGGTAACCGAGAGGGCGCTGACATCCGATTCGATGTATATATCGGCTTCGGTGATATTGTTCTGCAAACGAGCCTGCCGGGGTATCTCGGTGGTCCTGTCCAGTACATCGAGAAGGTTATCGTAAGAATCAGCCCCGCGAACTGAAAACTTAAGGTTGAGCCCGATAATGATATCCGCTCCCATCCGGCGTACGATGTCCGTAGGGAAATTATTCAATACGCCGCCGTCAATCAGCAATGAATCGCCGTAATCGACCGGATGAAAAATAGTAGGCACAGACATCGTCGAACGCATCGCTTTCGCCAATGACCCCTGGTTGAGAACTACTTCATTGCCTGTGATCAGGTCGACGGCAACGCACCGGAAGGGGATAGGCAGGTTATCAAAGCTCTCCATGGCGCTGTAGGAATAAGAAAGCTCGGTTAACATCATCATAATCTTCTGGCCGGAAACAAGCCCGCTGGGTATAGATGGAACGAATCCTCTCATCCGCAACGCCACCTGGTATCTACCGGAGTTTATACGCTCAAGGTAGGGCTGCATCCCCCGGGGCGGCGTATCGCTGAGAAGGTTATCCCAGTTGGCATTTGTGGCCAGGCTTTCAATTTCCGCTGTAGTACAGCCGATCGAGTACAGGCCTCCGATAATCCCCCCCATGCTGGTTCCCGCTATATAGTCAACAGGAATTTGCAGGGAGTCGATGGTTTTCAATATACCCAGGTGAGCGAAACCCAGGGCGCCTCCCCCGCTAAGAGCCAGTCCTATTTTGGGCCGTTCCGCGCCGGAAGCGGGAAAGGCTGAAATTATAGTTAATATAAGTGTTAATAAGAGGGTAATTGAAGTTTTTATGTAATCGCTTCCTTGCTTTGGGCTTATATCTATTTTAGCATATCGGCAAACGCCTCAATTAACCGGACATGCCCTGTATAAATTCGGGCATACCGGCTGAGAACTATTGGGAAATGCTCTCCGGGCATTAATTGATTGACTTTTTAAGGATTCAATGTATCTTTAATAAGTATATAAATATAATGAAACATTTATTCAAGTTAATCTGTATCTTAATTGGGTAGTAATTTAAAGCTTTTATAATCGATTCCTGAGGAGGAAATCATGAGGAAATGGACAGCGTTACTGTTGGCAATGGTGCTGGTTGCCGGTATGGGACAAAATTTGCTTGCCGATGATTTTCATAATCCGTTTATCAAGGACCACATGACCCTTGATGAGCGTCGGCAATACCTGGGATTGGAAATCCCTGAACATGTAAAGGTCTACCACGAGTATCTTGACAGCCAGGAACCCCCGGTTCTGCTGGTGGAGGATGATATTTGGGATTGGCGTCTCCGCGGCGGGGTTACCCCGGTCAAAGATCAGGGGCAATGCGGCTCATGCTGGGCGTTCGCAGGCGTGGGAGCGGTTGAATCCGCTATTAAAATTGCTGAAGGATTTGAATGGCTGCTTTCCGAACAGCAGGTTATAGACTGCAACTATGAGGGCAGGGGATGCAATGGCGGCTGGTGCAGTCTCGTTTATGAGCTGTTTTCATACGAAGGCGCCATTGAACAAGATTGTTATCCGTATTACGCGATGGACCATTACGACTGCGAGATGGATACCTGCGTTATTATGTTTTTCCTCGAGGGTTACGACGGGATTCAGAACAATATCGATGCCATTAAAAACGCGGTTGTGAATGGCCCGGTAGCTACCGGTTTGACCATACCCGACGGATTCCACTGGGATTGTTTCGAAGGCCCCTGGGTAACTTCCGACCATGCCGTTGTAATTATGGGATGGGATGATAATATGTGCGGCGGCCAGGGCGGATGGATAGTGAAAAACAGCTGGGGCGCCGGATGGGGCGATGAAGGATATTTCTATATTCCCTACGGCTCCTGCGGGATTGGGCATTATACCACACAGCCAATATACGAGAGTAATCTCGCGGAAATATCCGCCCAACCTGCTGAAATGGAAATTTATGTTCCATATAACGGGCAGAGCGGAGACATACTGCAAATTACTAATGTTGGCGACGGAGACCTTTTTTACCGTTTAAGAGCTCAACAGGCTCCATGGCAGGATGAATTCGGTTACTGCTGGTTCGATTCCGATCATGAGCAAGGTCCTGCTTATCAATGGGTTGATATCTCCGGAAGCGGTACGGACCTCGAACTCGATTCTAACGACAACTCCGGATTCCTCGACCTCGGATTCGATTTCGAATATTATGGAGAAACATTCAACCAGATCGCTATCTGTTCTAACGGATGGGCTTCATTTACCGAGGATAATTCCACCGCCAGCTTTAACAGGCCTATACCGAGATCGGGCGCTCCCGATAATATGCTGGCTCCTTTCTGGACAAATCTCGACCCCGAAGCCGGGGGCAATGTTTACTTCCATACCGACAACGACAGCAGGGCTGTAATCTCATGGGTAGGCGTACCCGACGACTGGGAAGAAGGAACCTTTACATTCCAGATAGTCCTGGATGCTCCTAATATCATTTCATTCAACTATAATTCTATGGGTCCTGAAGGCAGAATCGACCGGGCTTCTATAGGTATTGAAAACGGCGATGGTTCCATCGGTCTGGAAGTAGCCCGCAATGAAATTTATACATACGGAGAAACTTCGGTATGTTTCGAACCGGGACCTGCCCCGGGGATGTTCGACTGGGTTGATTTGAGCCGGGACGACGGCCAGCTTTATGGCGGCGAATCAGTGGATATCAACATTACCGCATCCGCCGGCAATCGCGGGCCGGGCACCTATTACAGCGTAATCGACCTGTACAACAACGATCCCGATATGAAACATCTTGAGATTCCAGTAACCATGGTTGTAGGGCCGACGTTTGTGGACGAAGAAGGCGAAATACCGATGCGAACCGGGTTGTATCAGAACTATCCTAATCCCTTTAACGCGTCAACCCAGATAAAATATGTTATTGCTCAATCCGCCGATGTTAAGCTGGATGTTTATAACATAATGGGTCAGCATGTGGCCTCATTGGTCGACGAGTTCCAGGAAGAAGGCGTTCACATGGTCAACTGGGACGCCTCCAAACAAGCCAGTGGAGTGTATTTCTACAATCTCCAGGCCGGAGATACTGAATACACTAAGCGAATGACCCTGATGAAGTAAGAATTTGTATGTTACAATCTTGCAGAAAAACCGCCCACAAACCGGGCGGTTTTTTTCTGGTAGCCGAAATGGTTATCATTTATTGTGAAACAAAACTTAAAAATTCGATATAGACTATTGAAATTCAGCGTATTTAATATTAAACTAAAGCTATCGTAACAATTTCTTAACATGAGGAATTTAAAATTAACAGCATATTGGACATCGCCTGTTTTTTGGCTAATTCTTTGGTAAAGTTTTAAGTACCCGACGTTTAAATAAGATTTTAATCACCTGAGGTCAAAATGTTGCATAAGGGTGAAATTATTAGATCTCCCTTTGAAATCGATGTAAATTTCGATGATCCCTTCCGCAAAGCATTCTTCGGTATAGTACGCAGACCGTTGCAGAAAGTGCTTCGCCTGAGTACTCTGGATAAGAAATACCAGCTGATCAGCGGGACGTTTGAGCAGAAACTTTTTATTGAACAAGCGTTGAATATGCTCAATGTGTGCCTGGATGTCTCCGAAGACGACATGAAACGAATCCCTGCCGAAGGCCCGGTAATTGTAGTTGCCAATCATCCTTTCGGCGCTATTGAGGGCCTGCTTTTGGCCTCTTTGCTGACCTCGGTGCGGAGCGATGTTAAAATCCTGGCGAACTATCTTCTTGCCCGAATTCCCCAGATCGCCCCGTTGATTATCCAGGTTGATCCTTTCGGCAGTAAAAAGGCGTCATTACGCAACCGCAGTCCCCTAAAGCAAGCGCTGGGATGGGTAAAGCAGGGAAGTGTGCTGGGTATTTTTCCCGCGGGAGAAGTATCTCACCTGAAATTGAAGAACAGGGAAATTGCCGATCCCAGTTGGAGCGTTACCCTGGGCAAATTGGTAAGGAGAACCCAGGCGCCTGTTCTTCCGGTATTCTTCGACGGCCGCAACAGCGCCCTCTTCCAGATAATGGGGATGATTCACAAACGACTCCGGACCGCAATGCTCCCCCACGAACTTCTCAACAAGAGCAACAAGCGTATACTGGCCAGTATCGGCAACCCGATTCCATTTTCCCGGATGAACAAGATCGAGAGTGATGCTGAATTAACCGAATATATCCGCCTGCGCACCTATCTGCTGGCTAAACGACGCCGGTCATCGGGGGTTATTGTCAATGGTTTTAACGAGAGTATCCCTTCAATCACGATGGAAGAACCCATCGCCAATCCCATAGACCAATCGGCGCTCATTCGGGAAGTCGAAGGACTGCCCGAACCGGCTGTCCTGACCAGGAACGGCGATTATATCGTTTATCATAGCCGTACAGACGCTATCCCATTGACAATGCACGAAATCGGGCGCTTACGGGAGGTAACCTTCCGGGGCGCCGGGGAGGGCACCGGCAAATCTCTGGATGTAGATCATTTTGATGATTACTATATCCAGCTTTTCGTTTGGAATTCAAAGAAAAAGGAAGTCGTCGGGGCATACCGTCTTGGATTGGTTGATGAAATCATCGAACGTTACGGTCTGAAAGGGTTGTATACCCGAACACTGTTTAAATATAAACATAAATTAATACATCAGATTAATCCGGCTATCGAGTTGGGGCGTTCGTTCGTGCGGCCCGAGTACCAGAAAGAATATACTCCTTTGCATCTCCTTTGGAAGGGATTGGGGCAGTTTGTAGCCAACAATCCTGAGTACCGGATGATGTTCGGCCCGGTTAGCATAAACAACAGCTACCAGACCGCGTCGCGTCAGCTTATGGTCAGGTTTTTGAAGGAAAACAATTTTGCCAACGACCTGGCTAAATTAGTAAAACCGAGGAGCCCATTGAAATCCCAAAAACCCCGCAGGTGGCATGAACAGGCAACAGGCAAACTGGTTACCGATATCGACGAGGTCTCAGCGCTTATCGCCGAAATTGAAACCAACGGCCAGGGAATACCTATTTTACTGAGGCATTACCTGCGGTTGGGCGGAAAACTTCTCGGTTTCAATATCGATCCCGAATTCAGCGATGTTCTCGATGGCTTAATCCTGGTCGACCTGACCCAAACGCCGGTCAGAATACTTGAGAAATACCTCGGTAAAACCCGTACCGCGGAATTTTTAGATTATCACAAGAGTAAAAATAGCAATTTAACTTCGGCAGGCTGATAACCGACCCCATTTAGTCAATTCCCTTAGCTTCCTTGGGGGAATACATTTTTTCTAACCAGATTATTACGACATAGAGAGGAATATTCATGAATTTTAGAATATATTTCATCATCGCGCTTCTCCAGAGCATCTTCCTCTTAAGCGCTCAGGGCCTGGCATCCGAAATACCTGAAGTCCATTCAGGGATAAAATTCAATGAAAATGGGAAGATGGTTTTTACGCAGAAAGATGGGAAAAACAAACCGCTCATCGAATGGCGTTACAAGTACAACATTCACCAGATGCGCAATAATCCCATCGGGACCGGGAACGGCGTGAGGTTCGATTTTGAAAACCCGGAGCTGAATGGCAAGCTCTATTACGGTATGATCCATGAAACCGAGGAGATGAGATATCCTTATACAATATACTACAAAAGATACGTTCCAATCGAAAAGGGTATTGCCAACGCTAAAATCAAGGGCGTGCTGGAAGGTAAATACGATTTCTTCGGCTGGCGGGAGAAGGGATATCTCCGGCTGGGATACCGGGTCATTGATGAAACCGGGAATTTTATCTACGACGGTAAAATTATCCTCGACGGCGCCGGACCATTCATTGTTGATACCTGCATAATCGAGGGTCCTTTTGTGAACATGGTTACCCATAACAGCGCGGTTATTTCATTCGAGACTAATTACCCGGTTAAGGCTTCGGTTTATGCCGATGGCAAACGCTTTGAGGATCTTAATCCTACCGCGCATCATGAAATACAGCTCAAAAGCCTCGGCCCCAATTCCCGGATAAAGTACGAGGTTGTTTATGACGACTACAAGGAAACCTATGATTTCGATACCGCTCCCATGCCGGGTTCACGGAAGCCGTTTACATTTTCCTTCGCCAGCGATGGCCGGGGCAATGCCGGAGGCGGTGAACGTGATATCCACGGAGTAAACAGTTACATTCTTAAAAGGATTGTTGCCCTCAATGAATCACGGAACGTCAGCTTCTACCAGTTTTCCGGTGATTTAATAGATGGTTATACTGTCGACACCGGAGAAATCCTTCTCGAATATGCCAACTGGAAAAGAACTATCGAACCTTACGCCCATTATTACCCGGTAATCGCCGGAATGGGCAACCATGAGTGTTTGCTCCATGTTTTCGGCAAAGGCAGGGAAGACGGCGCTATCGATAAATTCCCATTCCCCGATTCCTCCTCAGAAGCCATTTTCGCCCGTATGTTCGTCAACCCGCGAAATGGTCCTGTAAGCGAGGATGGCTCCCGCTATGACCCGGATGACGGCTCAATTGATTTTCCTTCCTACAGCGAAAACGTCTTTTACTACACCTATGATAACGTCGCCATAATAGTGCTCAACTCCAATTACTGGTTTTCGCCGTCTATTACCAGCGGTAAAAATCCGGAGATCAGCGGCAATATCCACGGTTACCTGATGGACAACCAGTTGGACTGGCTTGAACATACGCTGGAAAAGCTTGAAAGAGATGACAATATCGACCATGTCTTTACCACCCAGCATACTCCGATATTTCCCAACGGCGGCCATGTTTATGATGATATGTGGTACCATGGCAACAACGAGATGCGCCCATGGGTAGCGGGCAAACCGGTCAAGAAGGGGATTATAGAACGCCGCGACGAATACCTTGATCTGCTCATGAACAAAAGCAGTAAAGTTATAGCAGTTCTAACCGGCGATGAACACAACTACAGCCGTTTGCCGATCACCGCGGAGACCCCGATTTACCCGGATAACTACGGCGGTAAGAAGCTCAAAAAGTTCCGCAAGATATATCACATCAACAACGGCGCCGCCGGTGCTCCTTACTATGCCCAGGAAGATGTACCATGGTCATCTCATGTGGAAGCATTTTCCTCCCAGAATGCTTTGATATTTTTTCATGTGGATGGCATGGATATCGAAGTTGAAGTTATCAATCCGGATACCATGGGTGAGATAGACAGGTTTACGCTGAGATAAGTTGCCTGCCGGCAATAAGCAAAACCTCACTTGAGTATTATTTCAAACTCCTAATTGATTTCTTGGCGAGGATGAGGGTGCCACGCCGTTTGGGGTGGGAATAAATCCAGGGGTGCCCAACCGCTCGCGGTGGGAATGATCCCTATCCTACGTCATTCCCGCGAGATAGC
>WJIJ01000099.1 GCA_014730345.1 Candidatus Zixiibacteriota bacterium
AATATTTGTCAAGTAAAATTCTCACCTTGTCATTTTTCAATACCCGAATCATGCTGTTGCCGCCAATTTTAAGTAATATCTTTCGCCATAATGGTATACAATGTCCTTAATATAGCAATAAGGCGTTATTTCATGCCTTCGACAGCGGTAAAACGCCACATGATGACCAAAATCCAAAATTTGCTTAAATATTGAAACAAATGCCCCAAAAGCGTGCTTAAGTACCTATAATTCCTTCACTAATTGGGCGAATTTTGTTGACTTTTTAAGATTCGTCTATTATCATAGTTGCGAGGGCTTAGATATATTCTTCGGGTAGAAAATCCCTTCGGCAGGACGAAAGGAAAAAGTTTAGATATGGGAAATTTTTTATTCATTAAAGGAGTGCAAATGTATAAGTGTTTTAAAATTTTGCAGATTCCAGTTATAATCCTGTTATTGGTGGTTGCCGCCAATGCGGAAAGTATTTACGAAGTTCAGTATTCCAACGACCCCGGAAGCGGCGATGATTGTTATCCATCCGATTATAACGGCCAGGTCGTTACTGTTGAAGGTATCGTAACCGGTATCCAGCAGGGTAGTTACCCTGACTTCTACATCCAGCATCCCGATTCCTCCGAGTGGAATGGGATTTTCATCTATGATTCAAACGTCGATCCCCAGTTAGGCGATTATATCTCGGTAACCGGCGAAGTCGATGAGTATTACGGGCTGACCGAGATAAAAAACCTGACCTCCTGGGATGTAATCTCCCAGAATAATCCTGTACCGTCCCCTGTCAGAGTGCGCGCTTCAGAAATTATGGGCGGCTGTGAAATGGATGCGGAGATCTTCGAAGGTGTACTGGTCAAATTATTTAATGTTACCGTCCTTACCGACCCCAATCAATATGGCGAATTCTGGGTTACCGATTCCCATGGCGACAGTTGTTTAGTGGACGATAACTTGTATCAATATGGAACAAACCAACCGGATCCACCGCCGGAAGCAGGTATGCACTACACCAAACTAATCGGTTTAATACATTATGCCTATGGTGAGTACCGATTGCTTCCCCGTGGAGCCGAGGATTTCGTAGCCGGTGAAACCCCTGATCTTTTCTGCGACGTATGGCCGCATTATCCGCCGGTAGAAATTCCCCCCACGGGAGCGCGAATGACAATGGATGGGCTGTTGCAGAATTTCACGGATTCGGTAATGGTTGTTGATGTCTGGGCGGACGCGGAATGGGTTACGGGAGGAATAACCTGGGACAGCATTTCAGGTTGCTGTCAATACACCGCGCATCCGGGCATGAATATCTATCCTTACGAAATCGGCGTTCCGGCAAGGGCTCCGGAAGGCGAATGGCGTTTCTGGGCGTATGCCGGTTTGACCGAACAGGGCCTCGTATACGATTCCGGCTGTTTCACTTTCCATAAGGTTGGATATGCCAGCGGCGGTGAGGAGAGAATTCCTAACGAACCGATGGTCCGCAATGTCGAAGGATGGGTTTGGTACGATATCGATGACATGATTTTCGGCGGAGTGTACGACACCCACGCGCCCATAGTCAGCGAAGTTTTCGTAACCAACACACCCAACCCGTTCAATCCCAGCACAGATATCCGTTTCGAACTTCCTTCCGATGGCAAAGTAACAATCGATGTTTACAACATCGCAGGGCAGAGAGTATCGCGATTGGCAGACGGCTTTATGCGGAGAGGACCGCACCAGGTCGAATTCGATGGCTCGAACGTCTCCTCCGGTATATACTTCTACAGGATCGAATTTGAAGGCAATAGTGTTACCAGGCGGATGACACTGCTGAAATAAGACATCCGAAAAATGAGATAAAAAAACCCCGCGGAAATGGCGGGGTTTTTTTCCATGATTAATATCTACTTATTTTATAAACTCGCAAATCCCATAAAGCTCATAATCCCTGCCTTTCGAGTTTAATGCCCCGGTCACCTCGATTATTGCCCTGCCGGTAATTATCTTGTTATCCAGGTAATAACCCTGCCCTGCCAGTATAATAGTATTTTGATCATCGAGTTCAATCTCCCAACCATAAGGTATCCTGAAGAGGGCCAGGTCGTATGTCCGGTTAGTTACCAATATTTTAAAATTATCAAAACCCTTTTTCGAACGTCTTGCTTTAACATAGGCATCCAGCGTTTTAGGCGTTGAATTCAATCCATACGCGGTGGCGAATGAAACCATATCCGTATGGTTATCACGGGCCATAATAAAAACGTCCTTACCGAAAAGTATAAAGCGTTGGAAGTCAGTAAACCTGCCGTTGTAACGGTCGCTGATGGGGGTACAACCGATCCATCGCAGGTAAACATACCCGACCCTGCCATCAATTTTGGTATCATTAATCCTCAGCCTGCCGTCTGTAAAAGCGTATATTTCACGGAGGTCATCGTTATCTGTGGAACGGTATACATCGCTGAAACCGCCGGTTTTTAAATTAAAGAGATGTTCCTCCCCGCTGTAATCTATTTCGAGCCTTTTTCCATAACCCCGGACATCAACACCCGGAGGCCCTTCCGGTATAGCGGGATTACTGGCCAGGAGGCGATATTTACCCGATTTATCCAGTTTATTCCAATCGCCGTCTCGCAGGATACATCCCCAGAATTCCCCATTCAAATTCGAACCCTTTTTCTCCCTGCCCAATTCTATCACCACTATAGTACGCGGCTCGTTCTCATCACTGATAAAATAAACTAAATCACGATAATAAACGGTGTCGGCATCAACCGTATCATCCGGCCTGGACAGGGATGGATCGGGACGGCAGGATAAACCGCTCAAAAACAGCATTAATCCAGATAAAATGAACGTGAATAGAATGAACGCTTTTGGAATTCCCTGCATAGAGGAAGCGTATCCGCATTAGACGTTTTTGTCAAGTCAATTGTCGTGACAATCGCCCAACAAAAAAGGCGCGTTCGCCCCGCGCCTTGATTGAAGAAAGTTGACTCGTCAGCAAATCGGCACTGAAACAGTGATAGTTGTCCCTGATCCGATTTCGCTTTCGATTTGAAAGCGCCCGTTATGGTTTTCGATAAGCCCCCTGCAGGCAACCAACCCCAATCCATGGCCGGAGTTCTTAGTGGTAAAGCGTTCTTTAAACATCCTGTTTTTGTTTTCGTTGGTTATGCCGCATCCGGAATCGGCTACAGAGATTTCAATACTCCCCAGCCGTTTATTATAACATACCTTGACGGTAATCAAACCACTGGAATCACCGCTTTCATGCACAGCGTCGGCGGCATTGGACATCAGGTTCAAAATTATCTGTTCAATTTGACTGCTGTTTACATAAACGTCTGGTAGATTGTTATCGATTTGCGAGCGAATTATAATACCATTGAACTTTTTCTGAGGTTTAAGGAACCGGATTATCCGACTAACGATCTGGCCTACATTGTTCCGTGTTTTGGAACATTTATGTTGACCGGGTTCCATCAAACCCTCAACAAACCGGTTTATACTATTCAACCCATTAATTACATCCTTAATCTTGCATTCGGCCCGGCCGTATTCTTTAGCGGCAATATAACGGTCGATTAGCTCAATGTTTGTTTGAATAACAGTTAAAAAATTATTCAACTCATGACCTATTTCAGCCAATTGTTTATTGTAACTTGGAACTCTTTCAGCAATTTTTAGCTGTTTTCTCATAGCCATCCGTTCTTTCGATTCATCCGTATTTATAACCAAGTGATTTGGTCCAGGCATTGAAACGAATTGATCCCCCCTTTGTATTATTTGAATTCAACGCGATAATTCGACAATCCCAACTTCAGACACATCACGATTTAGTGCCGGAATAAGCGCCCCCACTTATTCGGTTTTCGCTACATTTTTTGTACTTCTATCCCCATAATCGTCCGTTTGAATAGTTGGATTACCCCCGGTTTCTAAATTGGATGGCGAATGAACAAAATCCTCGCTAAAATAGTAATTCGGATTTTTATGGTTATTTTTAGCCATATTATAACACGTTATCAATTAATATTTTTCGTTTCCACAACGCTAATTCCATACCAGAATAACGGTAATGGATGTATAATAATAATCCAAATTTGATTGGAATTTTACGCATTGTAGGCAACCTCACCGCGGGCGAAGGAAAAGAGTTTAGCAAAAGAATGCCGTTCTGCGTTTTACGTTAAGGAACTTGGAGCCGGATTAATCTTAAGCAACTATGTTGACATTCGGGGCGACGGTTTATATTATATGAGGGTTAAAGCGGAAGGTATCCGGAAGAGGATGTCGTCTGGTGGCGGCCGCGGGCTTCAAACCCTTATGATAGCATCCTATTTCATTGTCTTAAGGCAAGTTGGGGAGCAATAAGGGAGATTGTGCTTCTGGTGTGCTTGTAGCAGTTCGAAATTTACATCAAAATAAGGTTAAACTCTCCCAAC
This sequence comes from Candidatus Zixiibacteriota bacterium, assembly GCA_014730345.1. Classification (GTDB taxonomy): domain Bacteria; phylum Zixibacteria; class MSB-5A5; order UM-FILTER-46-8; family UM-FILTER-46-8; genus WJIJ01. The sequence continues at coordinate 4,425 of WJIJ01000099.1, forward strand.
CTTAATTCGTTTGTAATCTCGGATTTAATCAGTTTCAATTCTGATGAGCCTCAATCGGTTGGTTCGATTTCTAACTATACTAATTAAATTCTAATGTTATTGTACTTGACACGATGTAAGTTAGTGGCTATATTGGGGTAGTTGAAATGATCAAGGAGGATGTAGGGGTAGGCATCCTTAGGGTAGTGAGGATTGATGGGGAAGGGGCTGATTGAGTTAACCGGAATTTAGCTGGAGAATTAACCGGTGGAAAATTGGAAAGCTAAGGAAAAAAACGAAATGCCCCCTGCTATGATTGCTAAGTGGTACAAATCCAATTGGGATAGATTTTATGAATTATCTTATATCATCTGATACTTATTTAACTCAACTATTCCCTGATAGCTAAATTACGAGGCGCTAT
>WJIJ01000100.1 GCA_014730345.1 Candidatus Zixiibacteriota bacterium
GTAAACTAAACATGCCACCCGTCGTGGCGGAGAACTCGACAACAGATTTATGAAATCCCGGCAGGTGAGGACACCTGCCGGGCACAGGTTTTTCGTTGATTTTCCCTTTCGCCGTGCCCGGCGTATGTCCTCATGCGCCGGGTTGTTAGTCATTCCCGCCCGCCTGCCCAGAACATCGTGCCCGGCGTATGTCCTCATGCGCCGGGTTGCGCGTCATTTCTACCCGCTTGCGCGGAATCCAACCTATCTTAACATAGCATAAAAATTAACATACAGGGGAAATCGGTAAGTCGGGCCAGGGTGAAGAATTCATAAATAGTAAAAGCGTCAAACCTATGGGTGGCACATTTAGTTTACCTCGAAAATTCGAGGTAAACTAAGCATGTTAAAGTCTTGATGTTTGACGCTTTGTCATGAAATATGCGGGAGGCGGGATTTGAACCCGCACGCCTTGTGAGCACCACCCCCTCAAGATGGCGTGTCTACCGATTTCACCACTCCCGCAAAAGCTCGTCTATTCAGTTGTCAAATGCCGAATATCGCAAAAACTGATTATCTACGCAAGATAATTTATCTTAGTTTCCGCCTTCTCCTGATTGTCCGCCTCCGGTTTGTCCGGTCTCTCCGCCTTCAACCGGGGGAACTGCCGGAACGGTAGTTCCCTCACCGCCGCCGGCGCCTTCAGGCATTCCGACAGGTCCTTCGCCTTCGGCAGGCGCGGTGGGAAGTCCGCCGCCCAGCTCACGCTGAATAGCCGATTCCTGTCGACCGACACGGCTTCCGGGGGAGACGAATGTCAATCCAAGACAACTGAGCATGAAAGCAACCGCCAGGTAGGTAGTAGCCCTGGAGAGGAATGTAGCCGCGCCGCGGCCGCCGAAAACGGTGCCGGTGAGACCGGCGCCGCCCAAAGCTCCCGCCAGGCCTTCGCCCTTGGCAGATTGCATCAAAACGACTATGATCAAACTAATACAGATAATCACATGGATGACAATTAGTAAAGTAAACATTTTCCTCCAACATATTAACTAAGTTCAACTACTGGCGCTTCGGGCAATCTGTTCGAAACTATCCGCCTTCAGCGAAGCGCCTCCTATTAAAAAGCCATCTATATCTTTTTCGGCAAAAAGAGCGTCTGAATTATCCGGTTTGACCGAGCCGCCATAGAGTATGGTGGTTTCCTCGGCGAGGTTCGGATTGTATTCCCTGCCGATCTTTTCGCGAATAAATTTATGCACTTCCTGCGCCTGCCCGGGACTCGCGGTTTTGCCGGTGCCGATTGCCCATACCGGTTCGTAGGCGATAACTATTTTCTCCATCCAGTCGGTGGGCACATCTTTGAGGGCGGCATTGAGCTGGCTGTCAATAACTTTCTCGGTCTTGCCCGCTTCCCGGTCCTCGAGCTGTTCTCCGATACAGAGTATCGGTATTAAGTCATGTTCGATAATTGCCTGCAATTTCTTGCGAACAACTACGTCGGTGTCGCCGAACATGGCGCGTCTTTCTGAATGACCGACGATTACATAATCACAACCGATCGATTTAAGCATCTCACCGGATGTTTCCCCGGTGTAGGCTCCGGATTTTTCGTAGTGCATATTCTGCGCGCCCAGTTTGATTACCGATTTTTCGATAATCTTTTGAACCGGATAGAGGTTTACATCCGGCGGGCAAATAAGCAGGATAGCATCCTTAAAACCCGTAAGCCGCGCTTTGATTTCGGTAGCGAGTTTAACCGCGTCATCGACGGTTGTGTTCATCTTCCAGTTGCCGGCGATTATTTTATCACGCATATTACTAATTAACCCCGTTATTTATCGGTTAACGCCACTACTCCGGGCAGTTCTTTGCCTTCAAGGAACTCCAGCGAAGCCCCGCCGCCGGTGGAGATATGGCTTACCCGGTCGGCATACCCGGATTTTTTCATCGCGGATGCCGAATCTCCGCCGCCGATAATAGTTATCGCGCCGCGCTGGGTAATATCAGCCATAGTCGCCGCCATTTTAAAAGTTCCTTCGGAGAAAGGTTTCTTTTCGAAAACACCCATGGGACCGTTCCAGACGACGGTTTTCGCGTCGGCAAGTTTTGTCTCGAAGAGCTTAATAGAATCGGGACCGATATCCACCCCCAGCCATCCGTCGGGAATCTCCTCGGCGAGGGCGGTTTTAGTCTCGGTGCTGTCCAGGTTCTCTGCTATTAGTGAATCCACGGGAAGCACAACTTCGCAATCCGACGATTTCGCTTTTTCAAGTATTTCGCCCGCCATCTCAATCCTGTCCTCTTCGAGGAGGGAATTGCCGATTTTATATCCCTGGGCTTTGAAGAAAGTGTATGTCATACCGCCGCCGATAAGCAGGCGGTCAACTTTGGGCATAAGGTTATTGATAACATCGATTTTACCGGAAATCTTAGCCCCGCCGAGAACCGCCACGAACGGATGTTTCGGGTCGGCAACGGCTTTACCAAGATATTCGAGCTCTTTCTGCATGAGATAACCCGCGGCGGCAGGCTGGATTATACCTGGAATTCCGGCGGTGGAAGCATGCGCCCGGTGGGCGGTGCCGAATGCGTCGTTTACGTATACATCAGCAAGTTCCGCAAGCTGTTTCACGAAATCCGGGTCGTTTTTCTTTTCGCCGTCGTGGAAGCGGAGGTTTTCCAGGAGGATACATTCCCCATCGGATAGGGAATCAACCGCTTCTTTTATTTTTCCGCCGACGCAGTCATCGACAAATTTCACTTCTTTTCCCAATAGCTTTCCGAACTCGGCGGCTACCGGTTTTAGTGAAAATGCCGGGTCGGGTTCGCCTTTGGGGCGTCCCAGGTGGGACGCCAGCACCGCTTTTCCGCCGGATTCGATTATCTTTTTCACCGTGGGCAGGGTCGCTCTCAGGCGGGTGTCATCGGTTACCTGTCCGTTTTCGACCGGGACGTTAAAATCAACCCGGCAGAAGACCCGCTTGCCCTTCAGCTCTATATCATCAATTGTTAATTTATCGAATGCCACAGACATTTCTCCTTGATTACATGCCTCCCAGTTTCTTGACCATTTCGACCATCCTGCAGGAGAATCCCCATTCGTTGTCATACCAGGAATAGATCTTGACCATGTTTTTGTCCTTGACCATGGTCAGCATGCTGTCGAAAATCGAGGAATGCGGATTGCCGATAATATCGGTGGAAACAACAGGGTCCTCGCAGTACTGGAGGATGCCTTTCATCCTGCCGTTCGCCGCTTCCTTCATGGCGTTTTTAACGGCGTCCACCGAGGCTTCCTTCTCGGTTTCAACCACAAGGTCGACTATCGAACCCGATGGGGTAGGCACACGGATGGCATAACCGTCCATTTTTCCTTCCAGCTCGGGGACGACCAGCGAGATTGCTTTTGCCGCGCCGGTTGTGGTCGGAATCATGGACAAGGCCGCCGCACGCGCCCTGCGTAAATCTTTATGCGGCAGGTCGAGGATTTTCTGGTCATTGGTATAGGAATGGATAGTGGTCATCACGCCCTTGACGATTCCGAAATTGTCCAGCAAAACCTTGGCCACCGGGGCAAGGCAGTTAGTGGTGCAGGAACCGATGGAGATGATATCATGATTGGCGTGGTCGTATTTTTCATCGTTTACGCCGATGACAAAAGTAGGCGCGTCGCTTCCCGCGGGAGCGGAGACTAACACCTTCTTGGCTCCGGCGTCGATATGTGCCTTGGCCTGTTCCGGTTTGCGGAAAATACCGGTTGATTCAACAACAACTTCCGCGCCGAGGTCTTTCCAGGGAAGTTTGCCGGGTTCTCTCTCAGCCATAACTTTTGATTTTTGACCGCCGCAGACGATGCTATCCCCTTCAACCTTGACATCTTCGGAGAGGATGCCATGAACGGAGTCATATTTCAGCAAGTGGGCGAGAGTTTCGGCATTGGTAATATCATTAATGCCAACAACTTCGATATCTTTTTCCTTCATGGCGCCGCGGTAAACCAGGCGTCCGATTCTACCAAATCCGTTAATTCCTATACGCAAGGACATATATCCTCCTTTATCGCTTCCGTGATTATCAGTTGTTCCGTCAAATATAAAGCTAACAATTTAAGAGGGATGCCTGAAAAAGACAAGCATTATTTTAGCCCAATTCTATCTTTGTAATCGGACAAATTGAGTAATTTATACACACTGTAATTGTCATCTGTATAGATTATATCCAAACGGGGCAGTAAGGTTTCAAACAAGTGCCTGGAGAAAGACATGTCCAGTTCATAGCGTTTTACCAGTTCCGGGTTGGGCTCTAACATTGTTGATGAAATAAATACCCGCCGTGGATTTACAGCGGTCAATACGCTGTCGAAGCTGTTGTAGACCTGGGTTAGCGATTCGTAATGCCATTTGACCGGCAACAGGGAAATCGCCTCCGCCCCGGTGTAATACTCTATGTAACTGTCGGATAGATGGCCGTCACCGGCGAAAATCAAATCGCCTTTTCTGCAATGTTGCAGGTACCATGAATTATAATCCCGCCAGTAATCATTATCTTCGGTTTTCTGGGGCGCAATACTGCCGAAAAGATTGATGGCAAACAAAAGCGCCATAAAAACAACGGCAACATTCCGGTAGAACCTGAAATTAAGCACCGGTCCGATAAAATAGCAGAACAGTAATCCAAGCGCCGGCATTACCGCGATCCAGAATTCGATATTCTGGGGTTCCCACCAGATGTTGAAGGCGGCATATACGATAAGTATGCAGTAAAGGAAAACAAGGTAACGCATATCGGGGCGGTTGTCATCGTAAAGCTCGATTTCCGCCCTCGAGAACCGGTGCCATACCGCCCGGAAAAACATAAAGGCCGCGGATAAAACAAATGCGAAGGTCGAAATAATCAACAGCCACGATTTAAACCCGGAGAAATCACGCACGAGGAAAACTTCCTCCCGGAGTACATAATCCGGCATTGTTGATTGGATAAACTCCCGGGCCGGGGCGAGAGCGAAGATAAAATGCCCGCCGATAAACGAGCGTCCCAATCCAATTACCGCTTTGGGGATGCTGTAGAATGACCAGGCGCCCCAGACACCTCCGTATGCGTACCCGGTAAACCACTGTCTTAATTCCGTGAAATTTCCTTTTCCCAGTACAATGAAACCGACCAGTGAATAGGCAAAAGTCAGGACAAAGACGAAAGTCAACAGGCAGAGCAAATAATTTTTTATGATTATTCCTGTGGAATACTTTCTCTCAGAATCAAATGAACTTATTAAAAACGCTATTGTCAGGGGGATGATAAAAACTATATGCTGCTGATGAAACAAAACCGCGAACGCGGTTCCGATTCCCAGCCAGAATGCCCTTCCGTATGAATGCCCTTTCTCGAACATACGGATTACCCCGGCGATTACCAGCATGATGAATACGAGCGGAATTATGTAAGTCTCGCATTCGTTGCTGTACCGCCAGAAAGAATATGAGAACGCGGTGATGAACACCGCGATTGCCCGCAGGTATGGCGCCATGTTCAATTTTCCGGCAATGAGATAGACCATGAGCAGAACAAAAAGCCCGGCGAAAATATTAACCGCCTGCATGGTCAGTTGAAGGTTCGTATTAATACCCGCCGATTGCGCAAGATGGTGCGCGGTATATCCTACCGGGGCGTACAACAGGTGATGCGGATGAAAGAGTTTTTCCACATCGACGCTTCGGATGTCGTTTAGAATAGAAAGGCTATCCTCCGCTTCGGTATGGTTAGCGGGAATGGTCAGGATGTAGATTACACCGAATACGGTCAACAAGAGGATAATAGCTATGACCGGATATTTGGAAAGCATAGTTCTCCTTAAATATTGTCGTTCATACTTACCTAATTGAATGATTGGAGTCAAATGAATTTAGCATGAGTATTGAAATAATAGGGATTTTATCGAGATTTGCGTTGACATTGAAGGGGTATTTGATTTCAATGGTTAAACATTTGGAGTACCCGGATATTTCATGCGCTTAACCATAACAGCAATCGTAACAGCACTCGTAATTCTCACCGCCGTATTCGCTTTCGCCCAGGACGCGCCCGCGGAAACCTCCGATGGCAATATCTTCCGCGTCGACCGTATTAACGCTCTTGTGTTCATGCTTATATTCTCGATAGTTATCCTTACCTATACACGCTGGGCAAGACAGGGTAAGGAACTTTTCCTGCGGAAGATAAGCGGGCTCGATCAGCTCGAGGAAGCGGTAGGACGCGCAACCGAGATGGGCCGCCCGGTGCTCTTTATTCCGGGAATCAACGAAATTGATGAAATCGAAACCCTTGCCGGACTTTCAATCCTGGGGCGGGTAGCCAGGGTTACCGCAAGATATGACACCCCCCTTCTGGTACCGGTGCGCTACCCCATGGTTCTTGCCGCCGGGCAGGAAGTAGTGGAACAGGCGTATATCGAAGAAGGAAGGCCAGATGCTTATAACAAAGATATCGTCCGCTATGTAGCCGGGGAGCAATTCGCTTTTACCGCTACGGTCAACGGCATGATGGTACGCCAGCGTCCCGCTACCAATATCTACATGGGTGCTTTCTACGCCGAGTCGCTCCTGCTGGCGGAGACCGGAAACGCCGCCGGGTCTATCCAGATAGCGGGGACCGCCCAGCCGGCGCAATTGCCGTTTTTTATCGCCGCCTGCGATTACACATTGATGGGGGAGGAACTCTACGCGGCATCGGCGTATCTCTCACGGGAACCTTTGCTGTTGGGCGGACTCAAGGGGCAGGACTGGATGAAAGTTTTGATTATAGCGGCTATCGCGCTGGGGATTGCTCTGTCAACCTTTAATTCCGGCGAATGGTTTTTAGCTTTGTTCAGGAATGTGTAAATGAGAACTACGTTGCCGGTCATAATAGCGTTTTTGTCGGGCTTCGCCATGATATTTTTATTCTTTCTAAGCCCCGAGTACAGCAGTATCAACGGAGTGGAACTGGAGCCGGAGATATTAAGCTGGGTGACTATCGTGGGCGGATTTACTCTCCTGCTGGGCGTGGTCAGTATCGTGCGTGTAAATTACACCGCGGTAAAACGCCGCAAAGAAGGCTGGGGCTATAAAGTTGCCACTCTGGTTTCCATTTTCGCCATGGCTGTGCCGGCTATTATTCCATCGAGCATGTCATCCCTTTTCGGCACCGGGCCCGGTTCTATATACGACTGGCTCTTTAATAACCTTGACGCTCCCATGATGTCCACCATGTTCGCCATGCTCGCGTTTTATATCGCCTCGGCGGCATTTAGAGCATTCCGGGCAAGGACAGCGGAGGCGACATTACTCCTGATTACCGCGGTAATTGTTATGCTCTGGCGGATACCTATGGGCGAGATTGTCCTCAGCGGGATACATGAGAATATACCAAATTTGATAAATACCTACATAATGAACGGCGCCAACATGGCTGTGCAGAGGGGCATTATCATCGGCGCGGCGCTCGGAGCGGCGGCCATGGCATTGCGCATCATGCTGGGCATCGAACGGACATACATGGGGAAATAAGCGATGAGCGCGGGAATGATTATAGCGTACATATTGATTATAATCGCGGGAGGAATTCTGCTCTACATGGCATTCCGAACCGGCGACCGCCGCTACATCTATTTCGCGGTAGCGTTCTATGTGGTCTTTCCGGTACTGGTGCATCTGCCCCTGCCCACATCTATATCCCCGGAAGCGCGGCAGTTGTACGATGCCGTTGACGGCCTTCCCGATTCCTCGACGGTGATGTTAACTTTCGATTATTATCCATCGACATTAGCGGAAACAGAACCGATGTCCCGGGCGGCGCTGCATCACCTTTTTAAAAAGGATTGCCGGGTACTGACCATGACCACTATTCCCCTCGGGGGACCGTCTATCGCCGAGCGGGTTACCCGGGAAGTGGCAGAGAAGTACGGCAAAGTTTATGGGAAAGACTTCGTTAATTTAGGATATAAGGCTAACTATGTCGCGGTGCTTAAAGGCATGGGAAGTTCCATTGAGACTATCTATCCCACCGACAACAGCGGTACCCCTCTCTCGGAAATCCCCATGATGAAGGATATCAAAAATTACGAGGGCATCGATTTTATTATCGCTGTCGCCGATAACGCCATCATCGATTACTGGATTTCAATCGTTAATTCGCAGTATGGCGTCCCGGTGGGCACGGGGGTAACCGCGGTGATGGCGCCCCGTTATTTTGCCTATATAGGAGCCGGGCAGATGACCGGAATGCTGGGCGGTATGAAAGGCGCCGCCGAGTACGAACTGCTGGTCAATGAAGCCGGTACCGCCACCAAGGGGATGACCGCTCAATCGCTGGTGCATTTGTTTATCATCGTGTCGGTGGCGGTGGGCAATGTTATCCACTTCATGGAGCGCAGGGGACGCCGGCGGAGGATAGGCGTATGACCTTTGTTGAACACCTGCAGATTTACTCCGCAGGAGCGTGGTGTCGAACCTCCTCCGTAACCGGGAGGGAACTCCTCGCGCCACAACGGGTGGCATGCTTAGTTTGCCCCGATTTATCGGGGCA
>WJIJ01000101.1 GCA_014730345.1 Candidatus Zixiibacteriota bacterium
TCCCTCACCTGCGCAAATCCACTACGACTCAAATACATCGTTATCGCCGCCGTCAACGTCGTCTTCCCATGATCCACATGCCCTATCGTTCCTATGTTCACATGAGGCTTCGTCCTCTCAAACTTCTGCTTCGCCATGGTAGGCTTTCCTCCAAATTTTAATAGTACTCGTTTTCGATATAAAAGCCCACGACCGGATTTGAACCGGTGACCTCATCCTTACCAAGGATGTGCTCTACCTCCTGAGCTACATGGGCATAAATTAAATAATTTCAATACGTCCAGCTCTCTCAGGCTTGTATTTTTTTGGCTAATAACGCCCGGCTTTGTCTATCGCCTTCACGAACTGACAGTTAAAACTTATTTCGCTTTGTTAGGGTATTGATTTTGGCAACACCCCGCACATTAATAAACTTCCAAGATATGAAATTAAGAATGCCTGTCAAGTATATTTTTAAAAATTTTTATCTAACTCTAACAATATTTTTATCGGACAAATCGCCGTAAATATTTATGCCGAAATACGATAAATCGTTTTGGGCAATTCCTCGTTGCATGGAATCCCATTCCGCCGGATTATCTTCGCCGGCGTTCCCACCACCGTACAATTATCCGGAACATCGCGCATCACCACGAAACTGTTAGCCCCAATTTTCACATTACTGCCCACTTCAATAGGCCCCAAAAGCGTGGCCCCGGTGCCCACAAACACGTTATCTCCGAGGCTTGGATGCCTCTTCCCCTGGTGCTTGCCCGTACCCCCGAGAGTGACATTATGGTACAAAACGCAATTATCCCCTATCTCGGCAGTCTCTCCTATCACCAGTCCGGCGCCATGGTCCACGAAAAATCCCTTTCCGATTTTAGCCCCCGGATGAATCTCCAACCCGGTCAGAAATCGGGTTATCTCCGAAAAGAGCCGGGGGAAAAATGGTATTCCAAGCTTATAAAGCCAATGATTAAACCTGTGAACCGTAATCGCTAAAAAACCCGGGTACAGCAAAAATTCAATATTCTTCGCCGCGGGGTCATTTCTATAAATAGCTCTAATATCTTCGATTATTGCTAACATATCGTATAAATCGGTTATTATTGCATTGAATTAACTGGATTGCTCGAATAATGGGGTCGAAAGATAACGTTCACCCGTGTCACAGACTATAAAAACAACCGTTGCGTCATTTCCGAATTTTTCCGCAACCCGCAACGCCGCCCAGGCGTTGGCGCCTGATGATATCCCCGCCAGTATCCCCTCCTGCCGGGCGAGAGTTCTCGATGTTTCAAATGCCTTTTCGTCGGAAACCTTGATTATCTCGTCCACAACATCCGGATTGAAATTACCCGGTATAAAACCCGCTCCGATTCCCTGGATCTTGTGCGAACCGGGTTCTCCCCCCGAAAGAACAGGCGATGCTTCCGGCTCAACGGCAATAATCCTGCATCCGTATTCCTTTTTGAGAACCTCGCCGGCTCCGCTGATAGTTCCTCCCGTCCCCACTCCGGCGACAAACGCCGATAATTTTGTATCCCCAAGGTCATCAATAATCTCCCGGGCGGTTGTTTCTCCATGTACAGCCGGATTCGCCGGATTGCTGAACTGGAAAGGCTGGAAATAACCATCCCCGGATGATATCTCCTCCGCTTTTGCAATCGAACCTTTCATCCCTTCTTCCCTGGGAGTAAGAACGATTCCCGCTCCATACTGTTTTAACAGAGAGCGCCGCTCGACACTCATTGATTCGGGCATCACGAATATCGCCTCGTATCCTTTCGCCGCCGCCACCATTGCCAGCCCTATTCCTGTATTTCCCGAAGTAGGCTCCACTATTGTCATCCCCGGTTTAAGCTTGCCCTCTTTTTCAGCAGCTTCGACCATGGAAAGCGCGATACGGTCCTTGACCGAACCGGCGGGATTGAAAAATTCCAGCTTGCCGTAGACAGCGCCCCTCACTTCCCGGGCTAAATTTTGCATTTTTACCAAAGGAGTTCGGCCTATTGTTTCTATAATACTATTAAATCTCATAATCTTCACCATAGTCTGGTCATGACGGTATGTATTTCTTACCGCGAAATGTTTCTATCTGTTCCCCCGAAATTTAATAAAAACACCGTGCAGGAGTTGGTTGTATTAATGCCGGAGGGCATATTGTTTTCCGGTCAATCTCCGCGTATTCATCGGGTATATGTTTCTCTAATCTTGAAACGCTTGATTTAATGATAACAAAGAAAATAAACCGGTGAAATAAATCCGGCTGACTAAACAATGCTTAAAGTAAAAGAACCGCCGTCAAAAACTATTTACTCTTTGCCCCCTTCTCTGTTCCATCTCTCCGCCAAATCGATAAACGGACGGAAAAGATCAATCGGTATGGGGAATAATGTCGTAGAGTTTTTCTCCGCGGCTACTTCGCCGAGTGTCTGCAGGTAACGCAACTGCAGACCTATCGGTGTGGCCGATATAATCTGGGCCGCCTGGTTCAACTTATCGGCCGCCTGCAATTCACCATCGGCGTGAATGATCTTTGCCCGTTTCTCGCGCTCGGCTTCGGCCTGCCTGGCGATAGCTCTCTGCATGCTCTCCGGCAAATCTACATTTTTCACTTCCACGGCGGTTACTTTGATACCCCATGGTTCGGTCTGGTCGTCGATAATCTCCTGCAATATCTGGTTTATCTCCTCGCGGTTGGCCAGAAGGTCATCGAGTTCTTTCTGACCGAGGACAGAACGCAGGGTGGTCTGGGAAATCATGGATGTGGCGTATAAGAAATCTTCCACCTCCACCACTGCCCTGGTTGCGTCGATTACCCGGAAATAAACCACGGCATTTACTTTTACCGATACATTGTCGCGGGTAATAATATCCTGCGAGGGCACGTCCATGGCTACGATACGGTAGCTGACCTTGACCATCTTATCGACGATGGGAATAAGCAGGATTAAGCCGGGGCCTTTTGCTCCGATAAGGCGTCCGAGCCTGAATATACAACCTCTCTCGTATTCCCTGAGCACCCGGATAGCGTTGGCGAGTATAAAAACTCCAATCGCTATTAATGCTATTACTCCGGCGTTTACTGGCGCCATAAAACTCCTCCAATATTTAATATTATACTATTTTCTCAACTTTAACCGTAAGGTTGTCAATAGAGACAACCTTTACATTGTCGCCCTTCTTTAGTTCCTGCCCGCTTTCGGCGCGCCATCTCTCTCCATGCAAGAGAACCTGGCCTTTTCCATCAGAGAAATCATTGTATACCTTGGCTTTTTGGCCAATCAAACCCTCGGTACCGGTTGTAACCTGCTTTTTCTGGGCTTTGATGGCGAACCCGACAGCGAAAATGAAGAACGCGGCGGTGGCGGCGACAACCACAATTATCACAGAAAGGGATACCTGCAAGTAAGGAACCTCCGTATCGATTAACATCATTGAACCTATAAGCATCGACAGGATACCCCCTATGGTGAGTATCCCGTGACTGGTAATTTTAATTTCGAGGATAAACATTATTCCCGCGGCAAACATCAACAATAACCCGGCGATATTAATGGGCAGGGTGGAAAGCGCGAAGAATGCCAGTATTAAACATATCCCGCCGATAACCCCCGGTAGTATTGCCCCCGGGTTGGAAAATTCGAAGTAAAGCCCCATCATACCGATGGAAAGCAGGATATAAGCGATATTGGGATCGGAAATTATTTTAAGTACTTCATCGGAGAATGTGATATCAACCCGTTCCACCCGGGCATCCTTCAATTGCAGGACAGCGGTTGTATCCCCGATATTTATCTCCTTTCCGGTACATTGTTCCAAAAGGTCTTCGGTGTTTTTGGCAACTATATCTATTACATTTTTCTCCAGCGCTTCCTTGGCCGTAATACTAACGGATTTGTAAACCGCGTCCTCAGCCCATTCGGCATTCCGTCCACGCCTGCTGGCCAGAGACCGGATATAGGCGGCGGCATCGTTGGCAACTTTCTCGGACATGGTCGAATCCATCTGTCCGCCCATATTCACCGGGTGGGCCGCGCCGATATTGGTTCCGGGGGCCATGGCGGCCACATGAGCGGAGTAACTGATAAAAACTCCCGCCGACGCCGCCCTTGAACCGGAGGGAGAAACATAAGAAATTACCGGCACCTCGGAGTGCAGTATCCTTTTTATTATATTCCGCATGGATGTATCCAGCCCGCCCGGCGTATTAAGCTCAATTATCACCGCGTCGGCGGACTCCTCCTCCGCGATGTCGATTGCCCGCAGGATAATCCTTTCAGAAATCGGGCCTATAGGCAGATCGACGGTAACTATCTTGACCAGCGGAAGTAACCGCGTTTCCTCGATTTCAGGAATAGAATCGGTTTGGGCAGTTGAATGTACGAGCATTAAAGCCAATAAAACAACACCCGTCAGGAACAGATTGTTTTTCCTTTTAAACATAATTTAAAGTTGCCACATTTATTACATGGGTGTCAAGTTAAATATGCGCATGTTTAACCGGAATTAAACCCGCGGATTATGTTCAAGTCTATATAATATAAGCAATGCGGAAACTATACGGTTCCAATATCGTTAAAATATTAGCGCTTAACAGGCCGAATCTGCCAAAAAGGTAATAATTTCTATTTTATGATTGTATAAATACTGACGATAGGATAAGTTAGAACCGTGAAGATAACGACTTTGAAATACCTGCAACTGATTATCCCCCTGCTCTTTTTAACCGTAGGGTGCGGAACTAAACCAAAAACGCCGGTCAAATTGGAACCAAAACCGGCTAATTCCCTGGAGATAGCCCGCCAGCATAACGCCTACAGTCATTATATAAATGGGCTATTGCTTTCCCAGGGAGGACAACTCGAACTCGCCGAGCAGGAACTTAACAAAGCATTAAGTTATGATCCCCACTCCATTGAGATTAATTACGAACTCGCGTCTGTCTATGTTCAGCAACAACGATATAACGACGCGCTTCAACTTCGGCACAATATCGCCGATCCCAACGCCGATTTCAGCATCCTCATCGGCAAAATAGCGTTGATGATGAAAAAGGATTCCCTGGCTACTACTTATTTTCGAAAGGCGGTGAACAAAAATCCAGATTCTTACACGGCGAATTCCTACTTTTCGGAGTACTGGCTTAAAAAGAACGAGGCCGATTCAGCATTGCCTTATCTCAAGAAAGTAGCCGACCTCGATTTAAACGACATCCAATCACGGATTATGCTGGGCAGGATACACATCAACAACCGTGACTATCAATCAGCAATATCCGTCTTTAAGGAAGTCCTCGACGCGGATTCGCTGGAAAAAGCGGCGGCGGCGGGATTGGCAAGCATATACCGGCATCTCGGCGAAAATGAAAAAGCATTGGAGATTTGCACCCGGATGGTGAAACATGCTCCCGAAGATATCATGTTTTACTCCATGAAAATCAACGCGGAAATCGCCCTGGATAAATTCGACGACGCCATCGAAACCGGAAGAAAAGTGCTGGAGATGTATCCCGATAACGAGGAATTTATCTTCAGCGTGGCCCAGCTCCTGGCAAATAAAGAGGACTTCGCCAGCGCGGAAAGTTTGATAACCAACGCCATCACATCGAATCCTGAAGAAGCATCTTATAAATACCTTCTGGCCGGGCTTTACATGGATGAAAAGCGGTTCGAAGAAGCGGTGGATATGCTGAACAATATGATTGCCGAGAATGATACCTCCGCCCAGACATACATACTGCTGGCTACCACTTTTATGCGCCGCGATATGCCCGACAGCGCCATCAGCTCTTTAGAGGAAGTTATCCCCAAAGTTGACCGGAAAGACCAGATATATTTCCAGATAGGCAGAATCTACGCCGGCGAGAAAAATTATGAACAGGCAATCGATTATTATAAATTGGCCCTCGACGAAAAACCATACGAAACAAACTACCGCTTATCGCTCGCTGAAATTTACGACCGTGCCGGGCAATTCGGCAAAGCAAGGGAAATGTTGATTCAGCTCATCGATGAACAGCCCAAGAATGCCACGGCCATGAATAATCTCGCATACATGTATATCAACCGGGGCGAAAATTATGATATCGCCGAGGATTATCTACAGCGCGCCCTCGAATTAGACCCGGACAACGGAGCGTTTTTAGACAGCTACGGCTGGCTTCTCTATAAACAGGGTAAACCGGAAGAAGCGCTTGAATATATACATAAAGCGGTCGGCATGGTCGGCGGCGACCCCGAACTCTACAGCCACCTCGGCGATGTTTACCGCGCGCTGGAGGACTATGAAAAAGCGGCGGAGTATTACCGCAAAGCCATCGAAATGGACCCCGACGATCCGGTTCTGAAAAGCAAACTCGATTCATTGCCCGCATTCGGCGAATTAGAATAATTATCCCCGATTTTTATTAATTTTCCAGCTTATAACAACGGCATAACTGTTGCGCTATATGTATAGCGAAATGAGGAACGAAGCTATAAAAACAAGCCAATTAATAGGTTAAAAGGCCAAGAATAGATTGCAAACGATTTCAACCTTTACGTATATTATGCAAAGGAACCGCCTATGAGCAAACAGCTAAAGAATAAAATTTCATACATAGCTTTGGCAGTTGTCTTCGCGCTACTCATAATCGGAAGTATTTCCACCCTGCTTTCTGCACGCAAAATCGCGCTCGAAAACTCCGATGCCGATGATTTGCAAATCGCCTATCATGCTTCATTAGCCGGCGTGGAAATGGCCAAACATTTCATCGAGACCAATAGATGCACAGCCTCCGGCAAACTCCCCGTTACCTTCCATCTTAACGGCGCGCTATATGAAGTAACATGGGGTGATTTAAATACCGTTGATTCTACAATCCATATTACCAGCTATGGCAACCTGCTCATCGACGATATTCTTGTGGAAAGGTCTAAAATCGACACGACCATACATGTAAGTATCAACCAACCGGATAAAATAGATTTAAAGGCTTATTTCGGAGGATAGTTAATATTTCTTACGCCGTTCCACTCGGAAGTTGGAGCCGTTAAAGGTTTTGGTATATTTCTTCAGATCAGCCATCATGTGCGAAATCTCCCCTATCTTTTCAAACTTCACCCTGGTATAAGGGAACACGGCGATGGAAATCGTCAGCATTGAATACCTTTCAAGGTCACCCTTCCTGTTGGGCACTTCGATGTAGCCCCTTTTCAAATCTTTCTCGGCGTAACCGGCGATTATC
Organism: Candidatus Zixiibacteriota bacterium; assembly: GCA_014730345.1. Lineage (GTDB taxonomy): Bacteria > Zixibacteria > MSB-5A5 > UM-FILTER-46-8 > UM-FILTER-46-8 > WJIJ01. The sequence continues at coordinate 7,214 of WJIJ01000101.1, forward strand.
ATCTTATCGAATGTCTCGATTACCTTCTTGCATATCTCCTCAACTTTTTCTTCGGCCACATTGAATACGAAATCATCGCCGCCGATATGCCCGATAAATCCATCGGGGGCTAAATCGAGTACCGTGTCCCTGATTATCATGCCGGTCAATCGTATTATCTTGTCGCCATAAACATAACCATAGTAATCGTTGTAAGCTTTAAAATTATCGAGGTCGGCATAACATACCGCGAACGGCTCCTGCCTTGCTATCCTGCGGTCGGCGTCCGCTTCGATAGCGGCCGCTCCCGGAAGATTCGATGACGGGTTGGCGCCTATATCGCGTTTGCTCCTGTAACATAGCATACGCAGTTTAGCCCCGATTATTTCATCATCCCAGAAACCGCTCAGGAAATCATCGACTCCCTTGCCAAACGCCTCGATTATAACATGTTTTTCGGGAATTGAGGTGTAGAGTATCAGGGGAATTAACTGTATGGTGGGATGCGCTTTTATATTATCCGCTAACTCCAACAGAGATTCAAGGTTGATGTTCGAGGCAATTACTATCAGGTCAAGTTGGGACTGACGGAAATTCTCGTACAATTGGCCAAAATTCTCGAAATAGTGAAAGATCACCTTATCGGGATAAAGGCTGTCGCAAAGCCGGTCTTCGAGCGCGGTATATTTTTGGTGCAGGGCTATATGAAATTTGCGCCGGGATTGAAACGGCTTTTCGGGCGCACTCTTAGGACTCTCGCGCTCGCGGATGGTAGATGGTATGTATTTCTTTAAGATATTCGCGGTCAATGTGTGTATAAATCTCCGTAGTAGAGATATCGGCATGTCCGAGCATTTCCTGAACCGCGCGAAGGTCCGCGCCGCCCTCAAGTAAATGTGTGGCAAAAGAATGGCGGAAAGTATGCGGAGATACAGGCTTTGTAATTCCCGCCTTTTTTACGTATTTCTTTACCAGCTTGAAAAGCGAATCCCGCGTAAACGGCTTTTTGTGGGAACTTAGAAAAAGAAAATCCCCGGAATTCGTCCCCTTGTAACCAGGTCTCGATTTTTCAATATATATATCCACCGCCTTCAAACACGGCTTCCCCAGCGGAACCACCCTCTGTTTACCGCCCTTGCCCCGCAGGCTTACAACCTGTAAATCCTCCATTATATCGCCGGTCTTAACATTGACCACCTCGGAAACCCTCGCCCCCGAACTGTAGAAAAATTCAATAATAGCCCGGTCTCTAATCCCCTGACGGTTATCTCCAAACTCAAGGCTTAGAATATCGTTCACTTCTTTTATGGATAACACAATCGGCAATTTACGGCGCATTTTGGGCGAACTCAGTCTTTCAAGGGGATTGGCGTTTATTAGGCCCTCGTCAACCATGAAATTATAGAACATCCTGATAGCGGAAAGTTTAAGGGATATACTCGAAGGTGAAAGGCGTTTCCTGGACAGGTGTTCGATAAACCGCCCCAGCAAAATACTATCGACTTCGGTTATATCTACGCTTTTGGTTCCGATGAAAACAGATAATTCCTCGGCGGCGGAGCAGTAAACATCGCAACTGTTGATAGCCAGCCCGCGCTCAAGCCGGAGATAATCGCGAAAAGATGAGAGTAAGTTCAGATGGGAATGACGCTGTATCATAAAACTCAACCGTTTGAGTTAAACGGTAATCCCGCCCGATGAAATTGTCAATAAAAAAGGGATTCCTTGAAAAATCAGTTATAATACCACTTTAATTCTTCCGGAAATGGACATTATTTCACCA
>WJIJ01000102.1 GCA_014730345.1 Candidatus Zixiibacteriota bacterium
CTTCCTTTCCGCGTGTGCCGGTATTTTGGCTTTTATAGCTTTGCTGTTTACCGTTGCCGCGGAGAGTATATTCAAATTGTGGGCTTCGATCTTCTATTCCAGTATCCCCGATGTTAAAAGCATGTCTTTTGAAACCATGGGGCCCTCTTTGGCGGCTGAAACATGGATCAGCGCGGCGCTTGTGGGTTTGATAGCCTTGTTTTTCCATCTGCACAGGAAATACCAATCAGTTAGCGCGAAAGCCAAAGGCTCCAGCAAGAAAGACTCCCAATCCAAAACCGCGGATACTCAAGCCGGTGTAGTAAGCGCTTTTAACAACTTTTATTATCATCTGTCCAAACACGGCGGTTTGACCGCGGGGGCGTTTGTCATATTGGTCGCTTTGATCTCTACGGTAGATTTGTGGAGGGAAGACTCAAAGTTTATAAATGTGGTATCGCTGGATAGTTATCTTCGGGAAGACGGGGTCACCAGGTACCTTGACCAACAAGGCGATAATTTCCGTGTATTTATGTTTCCCGATACCTATGGCAATCAAAACTATCTTGCCTATTACGGTACCGAGCAGGTTTTCGGATATCATGGTAACCAGTTAAAACGCTATGATGATTTTACCGAACGTATCATGATTCAATCGGCGCGTACTCCCGAACAGTTTCAGAAGGTCTATGGCGATATGTTTTATGGCAACAAACTGGACCTGTTAAATGTCAGGTATGTTGTTTCGCCTTTTCCTTTAAATGATTATAAATTCCAGCAGGTTTATAATTACGCCAATGTTTACCTGAACCAAAACAAGCTTGTATTACCCCGGGCAAGAGTAGTCTTTCAATATGAAGTTATAGAGGATACTGAGGAAGCACAGCGGCGCGCCCGGAGCAGAGAGTTTGATTACAGGAATTCGGTAGTTCTTGATAAAGAACCCGGAATCGATACCCCCCAGGACTCCGCCGCCTATGTTGAAGCCAAAATAACCAATGATATTATCAATAATTATGATGTTCAGGTCAAGATGGATAAACCCGGAATATTAATTCTTTCCGAGAATTATTACCCTGCGTGGAAGGCGACGATTAACGATAAACCGGTGGATATCCTCCTCGCGGATGGTAATTTTATGGCCATTCCTGTCGAAGCCGGAGAACATACTGTACATATTGAATTCGATTCCGATTATTATAATTATAGCAGTTTAATAACCAGATTAACCTGGCTATTGTACTTGGGAACGGCGGTTTATTTTTTGGTAATTAACAGACGACAACGTGGAAAAAACAATGAACGATCCGACTGAAAAACCCCTGGTGGTGTTGCCCACCTATAATGAAAAGGAGAATATCTCCAATATAGTGCCTGATATCCTCGAAGTCGATTCCAGGCTTCATATATTAATAGTCGATGACAATTCTCCGGACGGAACGGGCGAAATAGCCGAAAGGATGGCTTCCGAAAATCCGCGTATCCATGTCCTTCACGGCGAAAAAAAGGCCGGGCTTGGTACAGCGTATCTCCGGGGATTCCGGTGGGCGCTGGAACGGGATTATACATGTATGTTCGAGATGGATGCCGATTATTCGCATAAACCTGCCTATATTGCCGATTTCCTCGACGCTGTCCGGGATGCTGATTTGATTATCGGTTCGCGATATATTACCGGCGTAAATGTCATCAATTGGCCGATGTTAAGGCTATTGCTCAGCTATTACGCCAATGTCTACACCCGATGGGTTACGGGGATGCCTATAAAAGACGCTACAGGCGGTTTTAAATGCTTTAGAAGGGAAGTCCTGCAGGCGATAGATTTTAACCAGATAAAATCCGACGGTTATTCGTTTCAAATCGAAATGAGTTTCAACGCCTGGTGTAAAGGTTACAGGATAAAAGAAATCCCTATTATCTTCTATGAGCGCGAAGTCGGTGTTTCCAAGATGTCTAAAAAGATTGTCAGGGAAGCCGTGTGGATGGTTTGGAGATTACGTTTGAAAAAAATCCTGGGGATGTATAAATAGGCTTTTCAGGTTAATTTGGATAAAATTCTCGTCAGCGTTATAATCGTACTGCATAATAGTCAAAAAGTAATAGGGGATAGCATTAGAGCCCTTGATAAATCTGAATATGAAGGTCTGGAAATAATCCTTGTTGATAATGCTTCCGAAATCCCTGCGGATAAATTAGACCTTATTTCGCGCCACCCCTTGCGGATTATAACCAACAATAATAACGAAGGATTCGGCAAAGCCTGCAATATTGGCGCTCGGGCGGCAAACGGCGAATACTATTTCTTCCTTAATCCAGATGCCCGTCCATCGCCGGACGCGATTGGAAAATTAGTTAACGTTTTTGAAGATTGTAAACAAGCGGCCGTCGCGGGACCCCAGCTCTATTTTGAAGATGGCAGAATAATGCAATCCTATCGTAATAAACCGAATTTTAAAAGATTATTGTTTTCGAGGAACTCCCCGCTTTCTAAATTGCCCTTCTTTTCCAAGCTGACCGAGGATTCATTACCTCCCCCGCTTAAGCATTCTCAAGATGTTGATATTATACCGGGGACGGCCATGATGGTTAAAAAGGGTCCTTTCCGGGAGGCGGGAGGATTCGATGAAAGGTTTTTTTTATATGCGGAGGATTACGACCTTTGCGTGATTCTTAATGAGAAGGGATACAGGATAATTCATCAGCCGGATGCCTCCGTATATCATATCTGGGCCGCCGGCTCGGATGCCGCTGAGTTTTTCAGGGTGAAAGAACATAACAGGAGCATTATGAAATATTATCGTAAACACTTTCCGGACCATACTTTGAGGACGTTAATCCTGTCGGCTCTTTTATCTTTACGAAAGCTGTATTTTAGTATACGTTATTAGATTATGGATATAGCCCTGCTTATAATTGTTGCCGTTGGATTTTATGTTACCCTTCTTCTGACTCCTCCAATAGTAAAGTTTTGCCATAATCACCGCATTCTCGATTATCCCGGCGGGCGCAAAATACATCAAGCCCCGGTTCCCCGTATAGGCGGTGTGGCAATGTTCACCGCTTTTCTCGTTGCGGCCATAATAGGATTGCTTATATATTCCGGGGTTTATTATCAATTTCGTACCGAAATATTCGGGATTCTGCTGGGCATGATAATAATATTTGCCGGTGGTTTGATTGATGACATATATGATTTGAAACCGTTGTATAAATTCTTGTTTCAATCCGCGGCGGCTATCGTTACCATAAGTTTCGGCTACCAGGTAACCCTATTGACGATCCCATTCAAGGGCACGGTTTCCCTGGGAGTGTGGGGCGCGCCGGTTACTTTTATTTGGATTGTTGGGCTTATCAACGCGATTAATTTCCTTGACGGTATGGATGGGTTAGCGGCTGGAGTGGGATTGATAATTTCAGCTACTTTCCTGATAAGCGGTATAATACTCGAAACATTTTTGCCGGTTATTTTCGCCGCCGCCCTGTTGGGCGTTACCGCCGGATTCCTCAGGCATAATTATCCCCCGGCATCAATTTTCATGGGAGATTCGGGGGCTATGATGATCGGATATCTTTTCGCGGTTATATCGGTAATCTGGCCGAAAAGCCTGGCGACAATTACTATGATAGTCCCATTTATGGCCCTGGGAGTGCCGTTAGCGGAATCGGCCATTACTATAAGCAGGAGGCTCTTAACCGGAAAGAGCATTTACATAGCCGATACCCGGCATATTCATCATCTGCTGAAATCTGCCGGGCTTTCCGATAAAGCTATATTATGGATTTTTTACTTGGCAAGTATGTTGTTTTCTTTTATGGTTATTGCTATATTATCGCCCAATCGCGGATTGGCAACCGGGCTTATGGCCATTTTTGTGCTAATTGTGTTCATTCTTTTATTGAAATCCGCGAGAAAATTATTTTAATTGGCAGGCTATGCAATACTTAGACTTCGAAAAACCGATTTACGAGCTTGAGAAGAAAATCTCCGAATTGAAGGAATTCGCCGATGGCGAAAATCTGGAGATCAGTAACGAAATAAAAGTCCTTTCCTCGAAGCTGGAGAAGCTTCAGAAGGATATCTATAAAAAATTATCCAGGTGGCAGAGGGTTAAAATCGCCCGGCATCCGCAAAGGCCGTATTCCCTCGATTATATAGGATATTTCGTCGATGATTTTATCGAACTACACGGCGACAGGGGTTATGCTGATGATAAGGCGATTATCATGGGATTCGGCAAGATAGACGATAGAAAGGTGTTCCTGGTCGGCCAGCAGAAGGGGCGCGACGTTAAACAGCGGCAGTTCAGAAACTTCGGCATGTGCCATCCGGAAGGATACCGTAAAGCGCTTCGCGGATTTACCCTGGCAGACAGGTTCAATCTTCCCGTGGTTATTTTTATCGACACCCCCGGCGCTTATCCCGGTATCGGAGCGGAAGAACGGGGGCAGGCCGAAGCGATCGCGCGCAACCTACGGGAGATGTGCCGTATAAAAGTGCCTATAGTTATCGTGGTTATCGGCGAAGGCGCTTCCGGCGGCGCCCTGGGCGTTGGCGTGGGCGATAGGGTCTATATGCTGGAAAATTCATGGTATTCGGTAATTTCCCCGGAGGGCTGTGCCGCTATCCTCTGGAAGCAGAATCCCCAGGAAAAGTATGAGGAAGCCGCCCATAACTTGAAAGTTACCGCCCAGGATGCCCTGGAGTTGGGAATTGTGGATGGGCTTATCGATGAACCCCTGGGGGGCGCGCATCGCGACCCCGAGTCCACGGCTATAAAGGTTAAGGAACAGATTATAAGATCGCTGGATGAACTCGAAGGATTATCCATCGAGGAACTGATAAGGGGTAGAATAGGCAAGTACCGCAAGATGGGCGTTTACAAAGAAGTTTAGGTAGTGAGAAGTCGAGATGTTGTCTGAAGAGCTTTTAAAAATTCTTGCCTGCCCCGCTTGTAAAGGCAAATTGGAATATGATTCCAAAGAACAAAAGTTAATCTGCGAGGCATGCCGCCTTAAGTACAGAATTGAAGAGCAAATACCGATAATGTTGGTAGAGGAAGCTGAAAGGTATTAAATTACAATAAATTACGAGGAAATGATGATTAAGCTTTCTAAGTTTTTAGAAGAGAATCTTATTGAATTCAACCTGAAATCAAATAATAAAAACGATGTAATCAAGGAGCTTGTCGAAATGGCTTCCCAGTCGAAACTGGTTAAGGATAAAGATGAGCTTCTTCGGGCTGTCAATGAACGTGAAGAGCTTGTAACTACCGGCGTGGGATACGGCGTGGCATTTCCGCATGCCAAAACCCGCTCGGTCAGGGGAATAGTTATCGCTTTTGGAAAATCCGACGAGGGGATTGATTTCGAAGCCATGGACAAGAAACCAGTGCATCTTTTCTTTTTAATCGCGGCTCCGGAAGATGCTATAGGGGCGCATCTAAATGTAATGGCCGAACTGTCGTTTTTAATGAAAAGCGAGGAGAATCGGGACAGGTTGATGGAAGCTCGTAATTACGATGATGTCCTCGACGTGTTAGACACTAAAAGAACATAACCACACATTCAGGGATGAACGATACACAATTAGGCTCGTTAAAGAAAAATGAGCTGATCATTACAGCGAGCCTGATATTTCTATGCTTATTGCTAATCTTGGTGCCCGGGGGGATTAAGCAGTCAATAGCCGGTATAGGTATTAGTGTTTTCTATTTGCCGATAAATACTATACAAAACAAGTTCAAAGATCTATACAATATCCGGGAACGCGCCCGTGAGCTTGAAACCGAACTCGCGGAATCCAAATTGAAATTATCTTACTATGTCGACGCCGTCGACGAAAATAAAAGGCTTCGCGAATTCCTCGAATTCAGCGCTTCCTATGATGCTTACCTTATCCCCGCCGAAATCGTGAAGCGTCCCGAAAAGCCTCATCGTATGTCGGTTCTCATTAACGTGGGTAAAAAGGAAGGTGCCGAATTGGATATGGCGGTGATAACACCGGAAGGATTAGCGGGAAGGATTACCCGTGTTTATGATGACGGCTCCGAAGTTCAGCTTTTGACCGATCCTTCAAGCAGGGCATCAGCGGTGGATGTCCGCAATCGCGTGCATGGGATTATCAAACCGAAAGCCACTGGCGGTTTGATGATGGATAATATCCCCGTGCATCAGCTTGTTGCCGTGAATGATACTATTAAATCATCCGGTTTGGGGGGAGTATTCCCGGCGGGAATCCCCATAGGCACTATTTCGAATGTAACCGTACCTTCGCCCGCGTCCCTGTTTCTGGAAGTTTCCATCGATCCGTTTGCCGATTTTAATAGAATAGAGCGTTTGTTTTTAGTCGCCCGTAGTGAGTAATGAAAAATACGTTATTGATAATAGTGCTTTTATTCGCGTTGTCGGTATGGGAGATACTAATCTCGCCGGCGGTAAGGATTTTCGGCGTAACCCCGAATTTGCCGGTAGTTATACTGGTTTTCCTCGGTTTGTTCCGGGGACAGACCCCGGCGGTCATTTTCGCTTTTCTGTGGGGAATAATCGCCGATTCGCCCTCTCCCGAAATATTGGGATGGAACGGTTTGATACTTATACTTATCGGGGCCGGGATCGGATTTTTCCGTACGCATTTCAACTGGGATAATATAGGTTCGCAGATACTGCTCGCGTTCTTCGCCGTTTTCGTGCACTCGACTTTATATTTTCTGGTTACGAACATCGGCGACCCCGGGAGAGTATTATATATAATGTGGAGATATTCGTTGGCTTCAGCGGTGTATTCGGCCGCCGCCGCATTTGTCCTGTCATTTCTATTGCAGACAGCGGGCGCTAAAACCATGGAGGATTGATGAGCTGGCGTTCAGACATCAGCGATATCAGGGCCAGGAATGTTATTATATTCTTCGTATTCATTTTTCTTATCCTGGCGGGAAGACTGTTTTCCATCCAGATAATTTCCCATAGCCATTACGAGGAAATATCCGAAAATAACAGCGTGCGTATGGTTCCGGTAGCCGCCCCCCGGGGATTCATCCGCGACCGGAAC
>WJIJ01000103.1 GCA_014730345.1 Candidatus Zixiibacteriota bacterium
GGCGTGGGCAAAACGGAGATAGCAAGGCGGCTTGCCGATATCGACGGTTCTCCTTTCATAAAAGTAGAAGCGTCGAAGTATACCGAAGTAGGCTATGTTGGAAGGGATGTCGAGTCCATGGTGCGCGACCTCTGTGACCTGGCTGTAAACATGATAAAACATGAGCAGCAATCCCAGGTAAAAGAAAAAGCCGCGGTCCTCGCCGAGGAGCGCGTGTTGGACCTGTTATTGCCTCCGAGGGGTTTCAAAAAAGATGAAGAAGAAAGCGAGCCGGTTGCCGAGGATGAATTGACCCAAAAATACAACCGCACTCGTGAAAAACTTCGAGAACAGTTGAGAGAGGGCAAACTCGACCAGCGTATGGTGGAGATCCAAACCCAGGGAGAGAAATTCCCGGTTGTAGAGATATTCTCACCGATGGGTATGGAAGAACTGGGCATCAATTTCCAGGAAATGTTCTCGGGTATGATGCCCAAGAAGGGCAAAAAGCGCAAGGCGAATGTCAAGGACGCCCTGAAGATATTCCAGCAGACCGAAGCCGAAAAACTCATTGATATGGACGCGGTTATCTCCGAAGCCAAGGACCGGGTCGAGAACTCCGGAATCATATTTGTAGATGAGATCGATAAGATCGCCGGGGAGGATAAATCAAAGTCCGGCCCCGATGTCAGCCGCGAGGGAGTTCAGCGGGATATACTTCCCATCGTCGAGGGAAGCAATATAATGACCAAATACGGTATGGTGCGGACCGACCATGTCCTGTTCATAGCCGCCGGCGCTTTTCATACCAGCAAACCATCCGATCTGATACCGGAACTGCAGGGACGTTTTCCAATACGCGTGGAACTGGACAGCCTGACCACCGAGGATTTCATCCGAATCCTCACCGAACCGGAGAACGCGCTGATAAAACAATACACCACCTTGATGGAAACCGAGGGCGTGGAGTTATCCTTCACCAAGACCGCGATAACACGCATAGCGGAAGTGGCCAGTATTGTCAATGAACGCGCTGAAAATATCGGCGCGCGCAGGCTTCATACGGTGATGACCACTTTACTTGAAGATATAATGTATAATGTTCCCGATGAAAAATCGGGCAGGATAAGGGTAACCAAAGATTTAGTAGACAAACGGCTTTCGGACATCATCGAAGATGAAGATCTAAGCCGTTACATATTATGATAACTTTAACCTGCTAAGTATAGATAGCATTTATAGGAGGTTCAATGACCAAGGATTTCCTGCAGATAACGGATTTCACCACCGAAGAAATCTATGAAACCTTTGATATCGCCGGCGAACTCAAAGTCGGTGAATCAATATACGAAGGTATCTTAAAAGGAAAAACCGTCGCCTGTATTTTCACCAAGCCTTCGCTGAGAACGCGTATTTCCTTTGAAACCGGGATTTATGAACTCGGCGGCTACTCGCTTTACGTAACCGACAAAGAGATCCAGCTGGGCGTCCGCGAATCGATTTATGACGCCGCCAAGGTCCTCTCGCGCTTCGTTTCCATGATAATGATACGTACTTTTGACCACAGCGATGTCGAACAACTCGCCGAACATGCCGATGTACCGGTTATCAACGGTCTTACCGACCTTACCCATCCATGCCAGGTGATGGGCGATATGCTTACCGCCAAGGAACATCTCGGACGGCTCGAAAACCTGAAAGTAGCCTTCCTCGGGGATGGCAACAATGTGTTTAACAGCTGGATGAATCTTGCCTGCCGAATTCCCATGGAACTTCGCCTGGGCACATCCCCAAAAACCCTGCCCGACCAGAAAATTTTAAAGAAAACCGAGGAAGCCGGCAAATCGAAGGTCATTGTTACCCACGATGCCGCAGAGGCGGTATCCGGCGTGGATGTTATATATACCGATGTGTGGGCATCTATGGGGCAAAAAGAAAAAGCAAAAGAGAAAGCCGAATTGCTGAAAGATTTTCAGGTTAATGATGAATTGCTTGCTAAAGCGGATCCAAGCTGTATCGTCATGCACTGCCTTCCCGCCAACAGGGGAGAGGAAATTACCGATTCGGTAATGGATGGGAAACATTCGGTCGTCTTCGACGAAGCCGAAAACCGCCTGCATATCCAGAAAGCGATCATGGTTCAATTGATGAGGAATCATCTTGGCTAAACTTTACAATTACAAGCATTGCATCGTTTGCGGACGTGAAAACCCAATCGGTTTTAATATAAAATTCGAACAGGGTGATGGATATGTCTATGGAAGGGTAACACCCGGACGGAACTATGAAGGATATAATGATACAATCCATGGAGGCATCCTGACCACACTCCTCGATGAGGTAATGGTTAAAGCGCTTTTCATGGTCGATGTTATCTCGGTAACCATGGAAATAAAGGTCCGTTTCCGCCAACCTGTTCAGACCGGGAGGCCTTTAATTATTAAAGGATTTCCCGGAGAAATTCATTCCAAGGCGGCATCGGCTCGTGGTGAGATACTGCTCGATGACGGGACTATCGCCGCTGAAGCTGAAGGCAAATTCTATATCCTTAAGCAGGACAAGCGTCAGCAGATGTTAACCGGTCTGGAAGACTGATTTTATTATTTTTTCTTTAAAATTATTTTAAGAATTCTGTTGACAGAACATTTAGATAATACTATTCTTTTCTATTCATAACAGATGTTGATAGTTAAGGCTTTACGCCTTTTGTTTTTAAGGAAATTGTGAATTATTTCACCTGTAAAAACACCTTATTTGTATGATTGAAGCGTATTTCCCTATTTTCGTGTTATTTATATTCGCGCTGATTACTCCGGTAGTCATGCTTCTTATACCTAAAATAGTGGCCAAAAGAGAACCAACCCCGATAAAGGACGCCGCCTATGAGTGCGGTATTCCCGCCGAGGGCGACGCCCGCGAACGTTTTCCTATCAAGTTTTACCTGATAGCCATTCTTTTTTTGCTGTTTGACCTCGAAGCGGTTTTTCTTTACCCATGGGCTTACATTTACAAAAAACTTGGCTTGTTCGGTCTAATTGAAATGGGCGTTTTTATCACTATTTTGTTGGTCGGCTATATATATGTAATCAAGAAAGGCGCTCTCAAATGGCAATAAATGATCTATTGAGGGACGGTATAATTCTGACTACTGTTGATAAAGTCGTCGGATGGAGCAGAAAATCATCGATATGGCCCCTCGGTTTCGGACTTGCCTGTTGCGCTATCGAAATGATGTCCACAATGGCTTCCAAATTCGATATCGCCCGTTTCGGCGCGGAGGTAATGCGTCCCTCACCAAGGCAGGCTGATTTGATGATTGTCGCCGGCAGGCTTTCGATCAATATGGCCCCGGTTATGAAAAGATTATATGACCAGATGCCTAATCCCAAGTATGTAATTTCTATGGGCGCTTGCGCGTCATCCGGCGGTATATTCCGCAATTACGCTATCGTTCAGGGTGTGGATAAAGTTGTTCCGGTCGACGTTTTCGTGCCCGGATGTCCTCCCCGCCCGGAGCAGTTGATTCACGCGGTAAACCTTCTGCAGGAAAAAATCGCGAAACAAAGGTCAAAAGGTAAGTCTTAATAATGACAGTTCCTGAGATTATAGATAAACTCAAAGAAGAATTTGAGATAGGTATCCTTAAAGTAACTGAATTCCGCGGAGATTTCTGGGTTCAGGTTAATAATGAGGTTCATCATGACCTGATGGAAACCCTTTACAGGAAATACAATTTCGAATTCCTGTCCGATATCGTAGGCGTGGATTATCCCCGGCGCAATGAGCGGGCGGATGTTATTTATAATTTATATTCCATTAAGAACAATCAGCGGATATTTATCAAGCTTCAAGCCGGGGGTGAAGTAAAACCGCGTTCGGTCACGGATATATGGAACGGTGCAGATTGGATGGAACGCGAAGTCTATGATTTACTTGGAGTTCAATTCACCAACCATCCAAACCTGAAACGGATTCTCATGCGCGATGATTTTCCGGGACATCCGCTCCGCAAGGATTTTACCTTGACTTCCGATGAGGTCGATTTTGGGGTTCCTATCAGGACCAAACCATCCGGTAAAGGCGAATTAGGAGAGAAACTTGAGTAACGGTAATAACCTGGGTGACGGTTATATAGAGCAAAAAGTTGTAGCCACAGGTGATGATTCCAATCTGATGGAAATCAATCTTGGACCTCAGCACCCGGCTACCCATGGTGTCCTCCGCCTGTTGTTGCATCTTGACGGCGAAACTGTCGTAAAATGCACCCCGGTAATTGGTTATCTTCATACCGGTATCGAAAAAACCATGGAGAATAAAACCTATCTGCAGGCTTTAACCTGCACCGACCGAATCGATTACCTGGGACCAATGCTTAATAACCTTGCCTATTCGCTGTCGGTAGAAAAACTGTTTGACCTTGATGTTCCTCCGAAAGCGCAATGGGCCCGGGTAGTACTCGCTGAGCTTACCCGATTGAACTCACATTTAGTTTGGGTTGGTACACACGCCATGGATATCGGGGCGATGACCATGTTTTTCTATTCCTTCAGGGAACGCGAAGTCCTGCTCAAGATTTTCGAGGATTGTTCCGGTCAGAGGATGATGACATCTTATATACGCCCGGGCGGCCTTTATTATGAACTTCCATCGAACTTCGAGAAATCGGTGCGCAACGTATTAAAAACTTTCCCATCGCGTATAGACGAATATGAAGACCTTTTGACCAATAACAAGATTTTTATAAACCGTACCAAGGGCATTGGCTACATATCGGCCGAAGATGCCATTAATTGGGGGCTTTCCGGGCCAACCCTGAGGGGTTCCGGCGTTAATTATGATGTACGCAAGGCAATGCCCTATTCCGGGTATGAAAACTTCGACTTCGAGGTTCCCCTGGGAGTTAACTGCGATGTATATGACCGGTACCTCTGCCGGGTTGCTGAAATGCGACAGTCATTGAAGATTATCCAGCAGGCGCTCGATGGTATCCCCGAGGGTCCGGTAAGGAGTGAAAACCGCAAATTCTCCATGCCTCCTAAGTACGAAGTGCTTACCAGCATGGAAGCCATGATTCACCAGTTCAAACTGGTTGCTCACGGCATGATCCCGCCTGAGAGGGGAGAGGCATACGCGCCTATCGAATCGGGCAAAGGGGAACTTGGATTTTATATCGTTTCCGACGGAACTAAAAAACCGTACCGCGTGAAGGTCCGCCCGCCCTGTTTTATTAACTTGTCGGCGATTCACAAGATGGTCGAGGGGAAGTTGGTGGCTGATGTTATCTCGGTTATCGGCAGTATAGACATCGTGTTGGGAGAGATTGACAGGTAATGCTCATTAGCGAAGAGACAAGAAAGAAATTAGCGGAGCTTAAAGATAAATACCCCACGCGGCAGGCATCGATAATGCCCGCCCTGCACCTCGTTTTTGACGAGTTCGGCTATCTCGGCGTGGAACAGCTTGACGAAGCCGCCGATATAATCGGGGTTTCGCGGCTGGATATGAACGAGACCGCCAGTTTCTATACCCTTTTTCCAAAGCAGAAGGTGGGCAAATACCTTATCCAGGTATGCACCAACCTGTCCTGCGCCCTTATGGGTGCGGATAATCTTGTTGAATATCTCGAGGAAAAACTGGGTATAAAACTCGGCGAAACCACACCGGACGGTATATTTACCCTGTGGAATGTGGAGTGCCTTGGCTCATGCGGAACCGCTCCAATGATGCAGGTCAATGACGAATATTACGAAGATCTGACCCGGGAAAAGGTCGATGAATTGATAGAGAACTGGCGAAAGGGAGAAGGAAGTTAGGATGGAGAAAATCCTTTTCAAACATATTGACACTCCCGATCAGAATAAGATTGAAACTTATATGGCTAATGGCGGATATACCGCATTGCCCAAAGCCCTTAAAGAATACAAACCCGAGGAATTGGTTGAAATGGTTAAGAAATCGGGTTTACGGGGCCGAGGCGGCGCGGGTTTCCCTGCCGGTGTAAAGTGGTCTTTCCTGCCCAAAGGGACAGACAGGCCCGTGTACTTGATTGTAAATGCTGATGAATCCGAGCCGGGAACTTTCAAAGACCGCCAGCTTCTTGAATACGACCCGCATCAGACGCTTGAAGGCACAATTATCTCTGCCTACGCCATAAATTGCCATGATGCTTTCATATATTTCCGCGGTGAATTCGCCTATGCCGCCAAAGTTATGGAACGGTGTATCGAGGAAGCGACAGAGAAAGGATTTATCGGCAAGAACATTCTCGACAGCGGATATGACCTGAATGTCCATATTTTCCGTGGAGGCGGCGCATATATATGCGGTGAGGAAACATCGCTGATGGAATCGATCGAGGGATGGAGAGCGCTTTCGCGCCAAAAACCGCCATTTCCCGCCGGCGAGGGGCTCTGGCGTTGCCCTACTATCATCAATAATGTGGAAACCCTCAGCAATGTGCCCCATATTGTCAATAAGGGGGCCGAATGGTTCGCTTCTATTGGCACCGAAAAATCGACCGGTACTAAAATTTATTGCCTTTCAGGACATGTCAACCGCCCCGGAAATTACGAACTGGAGATGGGCGTTAATTTGAAAGAACTGATTTATGAATATGGCGGAGGCATTCTGGATGACCGCCCGTTAAAGGCGGTTATACCCGGAGGTTCCTCCACGCCGGTGCTCAAAGCTGATGAAATAGATGTTAAGATGGATTTCGAATCCCTTGCCGCGAAAGGCACTATGCTTGGTTCGGCTGGAGTTATTGTAATGCATGACGGCACCTGTATGGTCTCCGCCCTGCATCGGTTGATTCACTTTTACGAACACGAATCCTGCGGTAAATGTACTCCCTGCCGTGAAGGGACCAACTGGATGCAGAAAATTCTCACACGCATGATCAGGGGAGAGGGCAAGCCGGAAGATGTTGATTTATTGTTCGATATCGCCAGCAATGTCATAGGCAATACCGTTTGCCCGTTGGGTGATGCCGCGGCGATGCCGGTGATGAGTTTCGTGGAAAAATTCAGGGACGAATTTGATAATATTTGCAATGGCGGAAAGCCGAAAGGCACACTTAAATTTCCGTTTAAATAGATGATTTTTAATACAGGATAAAATGGCTGACCAGGTTACATTGACAATAGAAGGACGCGAAGTTACCGTACCGAAAGGTTCTACGATTTTAGATGCCGCGACCCGGCTGGGTATCGTTATCCCTACATTCTGCTGGGATCCCAGGCTTCGCTCCATTGCCGCCTGCAGGATGTGCCTTGTGGAGGTTGAAAAATCACCTAAACTGGTAACTGCCTGCGCGGCTCCCGCTATGGACGGCATGGTGGTCAAGGTCTTCTCCGATAAAGCGGTCAACGGACGCAAGGCGGTAATGGAATTTCAGCTGGTCAACCATCCCCTCGATTGCCCCACGTGTGATAAGGGCGGCGAGTGCGAACTCCAGAACCATTCCTTCAGCCATGGCCCGGGCCAAAAGCGTACATCTGAACCGCGCAACCGCGTGATTTTCGATGGAAAATATGTGTTCGATGAAATACCGATTGGTCCGGTAATCTGGTATAATTCCAACCGTTGCATCAAATGCTATAAATGCACTCGCCTGGTTAAGGAAATCGCCGGCGATGCCGATCTCGGCGCTTTTAACCGCGGATATAAAACGATATTGCACAGGCATAAAAACGTCCCCTTTAAATCGGAATTCTCCGGTAATACGGTACAATATTGCCCGGTAGGGGCGCTGGTTGCCGATTCGTTCAGGTTTAAAGAACGCACCTGGATGCTTGAGCAAACGCCGTCGGTATGCCATCTCTGCGGCGATGGATGCAACACGGCATTATGGCACCAGGGGCAAAAACTTTTCCGTATCTATGCCCGATGGAATAACCATGTCGAAGATGGCTTGATATGCGATCGCGGCAGGTTCGGCGGACTTTATGCCGATGATGAACGCCGTCTACAGCATCCACAGATTCGCAAGGAAGGCAAACTCGTCGAAGTCAGCTGGAATGAAGCGATAAGATACGTCGCCGATATGTTGGAAAATATTATGGATAAACACGGCGGCGAAAGCATAGGCTTTATCGGCAATGAAATGCTTTCCAATGAAGAAGCGTACCTGTTCAACCGTTTCGCGCGCCAGGTCATCGGCACTAACAACCTCGATTTCCGCTTTGAGGACCGTCATTTGCCCTCAAAGGAACTGAATTTTCATCTGCTAAGTATTATGTCAGACCGGGTGCCATATATTGATTTCAAGAAATTTGATAATATTCTCTTCGTGGGCGCCGACTCGGAAGTCCGCCATCCGGTGCTAACGCTTTGGGTAAAACGAGCAATCTACAGCGGCGCTTCCAGAACATACGCCGCGTATCATAGAAAAACCGACTACAACCTTCATCCTGCTGAAAGCATAGAATACTTCCCGCAGGGCGAATACAATTTCCTCCTCTGTCTTTATAAGGCCTTGAAAGGCGATGATATAAAAGATATTACTTCATCTGCTGGAGTTCGCGCCGAGGATGTCGAAAAATGGGCGGAAGATTTTAAGAACGGAAAGACCTTGATATTTGCCGGAGAAGATGTATATAATAATCCCCGCGGAACCGAAAATATTCAACTTATTGAAGCAATAAGAGATCTGTTGGGCCAGGAATCGAAAGTGAACATACTCTTTGACGGCGCGAATTATATCGGCAATATCCTTTGCGGGGCCACACCCGGGATTCTGCCGTTCGGAGTTGATAACATATATGATAACCGGAAAGCCCTGGCCGATAGCTGGGGAGCAGAAAAGTTGTCCGACAGCGAGGGGATGAACACCGCAGAAATGCTCAATGCCGCCGCTGAAGGGAAACTGAAAGCGCTGTTTATATTAGGCGCAGATCCGGTCGGCTTTTACCCCGGCAGGGGAATAGCCGAGAAGGCGATGAAAAAAGCCGAGTTCAAGGTCGTTTGCGAGACCTTCCTTACCGAAACAGGTAAATCTGCCGATGTCGTCCTTCCGCTGGCCGCGTTTCCCGAATATGAAGGAACCCTGATTTCCACCGAAGGCCGCCTGCAGTCCTTCCAGAAAGCATACGAGACAGCATATACTTCCGCTGAAGGATGGAGAATAATGCTCCGTATAATGCAAAAACTTGGATTTGAGGAGGATTATAATGGACCGGAGGATATCTGGAATGAGATCGGCGACAATTCGGAAATATTCTCCAATATATCGCATAAAGGAGTAAGTTTCCGGGGCTTGCTCATCGATATGAAATTTGATAAAAAGCGGGAGACCGATATTTCCGGCTTTGAAGCCGTGGAGGCGCCTAAACCTCCTCCTGAATATCCTTTGATTTTGACGTATGGTACTTCGGTTTATCAAAAACGGCACCTGACTCATTACGCGGCGGATATGGAGAAGATAGAACCGGGCGCCAGGATATATATGAATACCAAAAATGCAAATAGTATTGATATACATGACAACGATACCGTACGTGTATCATCAGGGAAGGGCAGTTTAACATTGAAACTGACCACCGATCAACGGGTGCGCCCGGGAACGGTATTTATCCCGACCAATTTTATAGAAGCGGAATTTAATACATTGTTGGACTCTAAAGCAGATTTAACCTTTGTAAAGGTCGAAAAACTCTGATGGATTTAATTGATATTGGCATAACAGTTGGTAAAGTGGTAATCATCTTCGGCGCGTTGATGGGAATGGTGGCTTATATGACCCTTTTTGAGCGCAGGGTTATCGCCTTCATCCAGGGGCGTATCGGACCCAACCGTGTCGGATTCCAGGGGTTACTCCAACCTATAGCCGATGCCGTCAAATTGCTCTTCAAAGAGGACGTTACCCCGGCGGGTGCTAACAAGTTTTTGTTCGCCATAGCTCCCATGCTGTCATTCATTCCCACCCTACTGACTATCGCGGTAATCCCGGTGGCGGAATCATCGACAATATTCGGAAGGGAAGTTGACTGGATTATCTCAGATATCAATATCGGCATTCTTTTCGTTTTAGCGGTAACGGCGATGGAAGTTTATGGCATTATCATCGGCGGTTGGGCGTCCAACTCCAAGTATCCGCTTCTCGGAGCTCTTCGCGCCAGCGCCCAGATGATAAGCTACGAAGTTTCTTTGGGGCTGGCTTTGGTTGGACTGCTTATGGTTACCGGAACTTTCTCCATGACCGAGATCGTAGCCCAACAGAGCAGTTTCCTGCAGTGGAACATATTCAAGCAACCACTTGGATTCCTTCTGTTTATTATCGGCGCTTTTGCCGAAGTCAACCGCATTCCTTTCGACCTGCCCGAAGCCGAAGCCGAGCTTGTGGGCGGTTATAACACAGAATTTTCGAGTATGAAATTCGCCATGTACTTTATGGGCGAATACGCGGCTATGATTTCCATTTCGGCAATTATGGTAACCCTTTATTTCGGCGGATGGCAGGGTCCGATTCTGCCTTCGCCAATATGGTTCCTGCTGAAAGTCGGCGCTTTCCTGTTTACTTTTGTCTGGGTGCGCGGTACTTTGCCCAGGTTCAGGTATGATCAGCTAATGAGATTCGGATGGTTGGTGCTGTTGCCATTAGCTCTATTCAACATCTTCATCACGGGCGTTATAATGGTTTTATAGGAGTTAATGGATTATGTTAGAAATAATTAAGACAGTTATTAAAGCGATACCGATAGGATTGGCAACTACATTCAAAAATATTTTCCGCAAGCCAACCACCTTGCAGTATCCGGATGTCATGCCCGACCTTTCGCCAAGGTTTCGCGGACTGCATTACCTTGCGCGCTACCCGGATGGCACCGAAAGGTGCGTCTGTTGCGGTCTATGCGCGGCGGCATGCCCGGCGAATTGTATTTACATGGAACCCATGGAAAATGAAAAGGGCGAACGAAAAGCCCGAATATATATCATCAATGAAATTCGTTGTATCTTTTGCGGTTATTGTGAAGAAGCCTGCCCTGAAGAAGCTATTTTCCTGGGCAGGGAATTCGAATTCTGTAAATACAATATTCCCGATTTTATCTACGATAAAGAGATGCTTTTGGGTGTTTTCGATAAAATTGAGAAAGACAGGCGGGTCAGGGAAGGTCATAAATTTATTCGCAACGCGCGTTTCGACTTCCGCTCGCCGGTACACGCGATGAAGCACCCTGACTATAAACGGGAGAAAACCGAATAATGTACATGGCAATCTTCATATTATTCGCTATCATGTCCATCGCCGGCGCGATTATGGTGATTACGTTAAAATCGCCGGTTTCCAGCGCGATAGCGTTGATATTCGTATTATGTTGCATTGCCGGGCTTTTTGCTTTAATGGGCGCCCTGTTCATGGCCGCTCTACAGGTAATAGTTTACGCCGGCGCCATCATGGTGCTATTCCTGTTCATTATAATGCTCTTAAATTTGAAAGACGAGATTCTCGGCGAGGACGAGAAGAAGGTAACCCGCGTATTTGGTTCAATACTGGGCATTGCCTTCCTTCTTGAAATAGGATTTTTTGTGCGGCGGGCATTAACCGTGGGAAGCGAATCACTCATGTACCCGGTACCCGAACAGTTCGCGAGTATCGAAGTAATTTCCACGGGATTGTTCACCAAGTTCCTGTTCGCATTCGAAATTACCAGCGTATTGCTTTTAGTTGCTATTATCGGAGCCATCATGCTTTCCAAGGGCGAAGGAAAGACGGAATATTAGTATATGAGTATAGGTCTCGAACATTTCCTGTTATTAAGCGGTGTAATTTTTACAATTGGCGTTATAGGCGTTATTATCCGCCGCAACGCGATTGTTATACTGATGTGTATCGAACTTATGCTTAACGCTTCCAACCTTGCCCTTATCGGTTTTTCCGTATTTTCGGGTAATCCCGATGGGCAGATAATGGTGTTTTTCGTAATCGCCGTGGCCGCCGCCGAAGCGGCAGTGGGACTCGCGCTGTTCGTGGTCATGTCCCGCAATCGTAAGTCAGTAAATGTTGATGATTTTAATTTGATGAAGTGGTAATATGTACGGACCTCTCTGGATAGTTCCATTTTTCCCTTTAGTTGGTTTCCTTCTCAACGGGTTGTTCGGGAAGTGGTTTGACCGGGTAACCGTTTCCGTTATCGCCTGCACTTCGGTAGGGCTGTCCTTCCTGTGGTCGGTCGTCCTGTTTTTCCGCCTGAGCGCTTTGCCGCCCGAATCCAGATTCTACGTTGAGAAAGTTTTCGATTGGTTCGTGTCGGGGAATTTCAGCGCCCCCATGGAATTCTATCTCGATCCATTATCGGCAGTGATGATACTCACCGTCAGCGGCGTTGGCTTCCTCATCCATGTTTATTCCCATGGATATATGAGTCACGATGAATCCTACGCCCGTTATTTCTCATTTTTAAATCTTTTCACCTTCGCCATGCTGGTCCTGGTTCTCGGTTCGAACTTGTTGGTGCTTTTCATAGGATGGGAAGGCGTGGGATTGTGCTCGTACTTATTAATAGGTTTCTGGTTTACCAAGAAGTCGGCGTCCGACGCCGGTAAGAAAGCATTCATCGTGAACCGCGTGGGAGACTTTGGATTCCTGCTGGGAACATTCCTTATTTTTGTAACTTTCGGCACCCTCAATATACAGGAAATTTCAACCGCGGCTCCCAATGTTCTCATGTATGGCGGCGCTATAGTAACCACCATAACCCTGCTGTTGTTCGTGGGCGCTACCGGTAAATCGGCCCAGATACCTCTATATATCTGGTTGCCGGACGCCATGGAAGGTCCTACTCCGGTTTCGGCGTTGATACATGCCGCCACCATGGTTACCGCGGGCGTTTACATGGTCGCCCGTATGTCGGCGCTTTATGTTCTCGCGCCGGTTTCCATGACCGTGGTAGCCGTTATCGGCGCGGCGACCGCTATCTTCGCCGCCACAATAGCCATCACCCAGTTTGATATCAAGCGCGTTCTGGCGTATTCAACCATAAGCCAGCTTGGCTACATGTTCCTCGCCTGCGGCGTAGGAGCTTTTTCGGCGGGTATTTTTCACCTGATGACCCATGCTTTCTTCAAAGCGCTTCTGTTCATGTGCGCCGGTTCGGTTATGCATGCTATGTCCAATGAACAGGATATGCGCTACATGGGAGACCTGCGCAAACGGACTCCAAAGACTTTTTACACAATGCTTATCGGTACCCTCGCTATCGCCGGTATCCCCGGTTTATCCGGTTTCTTCAGTAAGGATGAAATCCTCTGGGAATCATTCGCATCTCCGGCCGGAGGCGTGGGATTCTGGGTTGTGGGCGCCGTTGCCGCCGGTATCACCGCGTTCTACATGTTCAGGCTAATCTTTATGACCTTCTTCGGTCAACCCCGGTATAAACATGGCGTTGAAAAACATATTCATGAATCTCCCAATGTTATGACCTACCCGTTAATTGCATTGGCAATACTGGCCATTATCGGCGGATATGTGGGAATTCCTCATGTTCTCGGC
The DNA here is from genome assembly GCA_014730345.1 of Candidatus Zixiibacteriota bacterium. Lineage (GTDB taxonomy): Bacteria > Zixibacteria > MSB-5A5 > UM-FILTER-46-8 > UM-FILTER-46-8 > WJIJ01. Next base: position 13,469 of record WJIJ01000103.1, read on the forward strand.
GGCCATAATAATTTCGGCGAATTCCTCAAACCGTCTATCGCGCACCTTGCTTCTCACGGCGAAGCGCACCACTCCACGACCGAGGAATTACTCTTGATGGGCGCTTCGGTAGCCATCGCGCTTCTGGGTATTGTGGCGGCATTCAGGATGTATATCGCCAATCCGAAACTGCCGGTTGTTATAGCGGATAACTTTAAAAAAGTTTATAATTTACTTTATAATAAATACTATGTGGACGAGATTTACTATTTTATAATCGTCAAGCCCTTTGTCCGGTTTTCGCAGTTGTTGTATGATGTCGCCGACAGGATATTTATCGACGGCTCCATCAACCTATTGGCATATTTCACCGGGTGGACCGGCGAAGTGATCAAGTGGTTCCAAACCGGATACGTTCGCAATTACATCGTTACATTTGTGTTCGGTCTTGTAATTATTGTGGGTTACATGTTATTGAAGTAGGCAGGAATTTATGTACTCTGAAGGATTTCCAATTTTATCTTTAATCACCTATCTGCCTCTATTGGGCGTCCTGCTTATTCTATTAATTGACAAGGAAAACATTGGCACGATCAGAATGGTCGCCCTTTTGATTGCCGTTCTTAACTTTATTATCTCCCTGCCGTTGTTTTTCCTGCATGATGTTTCAACGCATCACTTCCAGTTCGTGGAAATGCTTAACTGGATACCGGCCCTGGGTGTGTCATATTACTTCGGTATAGATGGTATCAGCATGCTTATGGTTATCCTGACTACTTTCCTGACTCCGCTGGCTATATGGTCGTCCTTCAGCGCCATCACCGAACGCGTCAAGGGATACATGATTTCATTCCTGTTGCTGGAAACCGGTATGCTGGGAGTATTTGTCTCTCTCGACCTGGTATTGTTCTTTATCTTCTGGGAAGCGATGCTATTCCCCATGTATTTCATTATCGGGATCTGGGGAGGGCCGCGCCGCATCTACGCCACCGTAAAGTTCGTGTTGTTCACCATGGCCGGTTCAGCGTTGATGCTGGTTGCAATACTGTTCCTCTACTTCCTTAATTACTATTATACCGGAGTTTACACATTCAATTTGCAGGAACTCGGCAATTTCCCCATAGCGCCCAATATCCAGCTATGGCTGTTCGCCGCTTTCGCTCTCGCATTCGCTATTAAAGTACCTATGTTCCCGTTCCATACATGGCTTCCCGACGCCCACGTGGAAGCCCCCACCGCCGGCTCGGTTATCCTTGCCGCCGTATTGCTGAAGATGGGTACTTACGGCTTCCTGAGATTCTGTCTCCCGTTGTTCCCACACGCTGTCTATGAGTTTATGCCCGCAATAAGCATACTGGCGATAATCGGTATAATTTACGGCGCTATGGTGGCCATGGTGCAAAAAGATGTTAAAAGCCTGGTGGCGTATTCATCGGTTTCTCACCTCGGATTTGTCATGCTTGGGATTTTCGCGTTGAACGTGCAGGGCCTGGAGGGCGGAATATTGCAAATGATCAATCACGGAATTTCCACCGGCGCGTTGTTCTTGTTGGTAGGTATGCTATACGAGAGAAGACATACCCGCCTAATCGCCGACTTCGGCGGCCTGAGTAAAGTTGTACCCGTATTCGCCGTGGCCTTTATGATTATTACGCTTTCATCCATAGGATTGCCCGGAACCAATGGTTTCGTTGGCGAATTTTTAATACTCCTCGGTACTTTCAAAACTAACGCTACTTATGCGGTATTGGCCGCTACCGGTGTGATACTCGCCGCTATATATATGCTCTGGATGTTCCAGAGGGTGATGTTCGGGGAAGTAACTAAAGAAGAGAATAAGAAACTGACGGATTTAAACCTTCGTGAAAAATTGATTTTGCTTCCGTTGATACTGCTTGTTTTTTACATAGGCTTCTACCCCAAACCCCTGTTGGTCAGAATGGAAGCTTCAGTTGAGCATTTGCTGGATACTGTAAACAAAAAGTACCGCGTGGAATCTATTGAACAAAATAATCAAGACAAGAAAATTACGATCGCGGAAATTGTAAATCCTGAAAAAAACGAAGGGACTCACGATGAGTGAAGTGTTGATTTTTACAAAAACAGGATGCCCGTACTGCGCGGCCGCTAAAGATGATTATACGAAGAAAAATGTTGATTTTACCGAGATAAATGTTACCGAAAACCCGGATATGCAATCGAAAGTCCTGGAACTGACCGGAGGAAAACGGATTGTACCGGTTATAGTTGATAACGGAAACATCAAAGTCGGTTTCGGCGGAGGTTGAGGATTTTAAGCCCCGGTGGTCACCGGAGGACCGTGAAGTTGGATTATGATCGAGATACCATTTATTAATTTAGCAGTAATTTATCCGGAAATCGCTATCTTTACCGCGTCGGTGATTGTTTTACTCGTGGATCTCTTCATGAAGGGAGAGAAACAGGGAACACTGTCCACGATTACCATGCTCGGATTCGCCGCCGCCGCGATAATTGCGTCCCGCCAGTGGTTTCATTTCGAAACCGGTTTCTCGGATGCACTGATCGCGGATAATTTCGCGCTGGTCTTTAAGCTTCTTTTCTGCGCCGCCGGTGTTTTAACTCTTTTCCTTTCGGTCCACTATCTGAATAGGGAGAAAATTTTCCGCGGCGAGTATTTCTTTTTGATACTCTCCTCAACGGTGGGTATGATGATCCTGGCTTCGGCTAACGAACTTATCACCGCGTTCCTCGGCCTGGAAGTTATGTCAGTTCCTTTATACCTGCTTGCCGGGTATGATAAAAAGAAACTGCTCTCCAATGAAGCCGCCCTCAAATATTTCCTTATGGGCGCGTTTGCCAGCGGCATTTTGATTTACGGGATAGCTTTCGTCTATGGCAACCTTGGTACCACTAATTTTGATGAAATCTATCGGGCATTACAGGGGAAAACCCTGTACGGCGAACCTTTACTTTTGCTTGGACTCGGTTTGATACTTATCGGTTTCAGCTTTAAAACCGCGTTCGTGCCTTTCCATTCATGGGTACCAGATGTCTATGTCGGAACCCCGACTCCGGCAACCGCCTTTTTCTCAATAGCGCCTAAAGCCGCGGGTTTCGCTATTTTATTCAGGTTGTTATTCAAAGCTTTCGCCCCTATGATGCCCGATATTACCGGCATCCTGTGGGTTCTGGCGGTACTGACCATGTTCGCCGGAAATCTTATCGCTATAGCCCAGCGAAACATAAAAAGAATGCTCGCTTATTCGTCGATTGCCCATGCCGGCTATATCCTCATCGCCCTTACCACAGGCACCGCTGATGGAGCGAAAGCGGCTATCCTTTATCTCCTGGCCTACACTGCCATGAACGTGGGAGCTTTTGGAATTGTTATTTTGCTCGGAAGGGAAGGGGAAAAAGATTTAAGTATCGCCGGATACTCCGGCCTGTCGCGCAGACATCCAATAGCCGCCGCGGCCATGGCTTTGTTCATGTTCTCGCTCGCGGGTATACCCCCCACAGCCGGATTTATAGGCAAATTTTATATTTTCCGCGGCGCTGTATCCGCCGGATTTATATGGCTGGCAATCCTCGGTGTTGTCAACAGCCTTATCTCCGTTTATTATTATCTGCGTGTTATCGTTATCATGTATATGAAACCCGAAGCGGAATCCGACCGGGTTATTACATATCCGTTATCTTTAATGGTTGCTATCATCCTTGCCGCGTGGGGGACTGTTCAAATCGGTATTTTTCCCAATAGCTGGCTGAACCTGGTTAGAGACTCCGTATCCGGCTTCTTCTAACCAAATTATACTGTAATTTAATCTTGGCTTGACAATTAATAATTAGACCTTATATTGCTAAGGAATTGGTTCAATTAAAACGGGTGAGGGATTCTTAGGTATGAAACCAAATTTTCAGGTACTCCATCAAAAGATAAGGGAGGAGGGCTACAGGATGACCCGTCAGCGCGCGGTTGTCCTTGAAGAACTTTCGAGCGTTAATAACCATCCGCGGGCGGATGAAATTTACCAGATGGTTCGCAAAAGACTGCCCAAAATCAGTTTCGGTACTGTTTACCGGAATCTGAAAACATTGAAAGAACTCGGATTGGTCAGGGAACTCAACTACGGTAAGAATTTCAGCCGCTACGAAGCAAATATCGGCAACCATCACCATTTCGTCTGTGTTGATTGCGGTAAAGTCTTCGACATCCCCGAGGTGGAGGGTATGGACGGCGACTGCAAAGAAATTGCCAGGGAAGCGGGCTTCAACCCTACGCATTATCGCCTGGAATTTTACGGCAGTTGTTGTAAGGACGGCGCGTCGGACGGCAATGGTCATAAGTAACTGAAAACATTCATTTGGCCTGATAATTATCTACCATTTATCATCTTCAATGTAAAAGGGGCTTGTTTTTAAGCATATAATATGCTATCTATCTTTTTTATTCACACAAGGGAGTGTCAATGAAGAAAATTAAGACATCTTTATCGAAAAAGGCCCCGGATGAATACCTCGGGGATAATTTAATGATTATCTTACGCGGCGCCTCAAAAGAACTGGATGAATATATAGATACCCTCGACAGCCGCATAAGCAATCTAATCTCCGACCATATTTCCGATGGCAACTTCAGCGGAGCTGAAGGAGAAACGACCGTTCTGACCCTGCCCGCGGAACTTCCTTTCCGCAGGATTATCCTCGCGGGCGCGGGGAATGACAATTCCTTCAATAATAATTCCCTGAGGAAAGCCGTTTCCAGCGGCATAAGGCAAGCGGAAAGGTTTGGAGGAAAGTCCGGTATTTATATATCTGGTTTCCAGCAATTTACTGATTCGGCGAAAATGGTTTTCACCGTCTTTGAAGCGTCTTTTCTCGCCCTCTACCGTTTCGATCTCTATAAAAGCACCATCAATAAAACCCCAAAAAAGAGTATTTCCGCCATATCCCTTTTATTACCGGGAAAGAAAATTCCAGCGTCTTTATCGAAAAGTATCGATGAGGCCAGAACCATCTGCGAGGCCGTATATTTTGGCAGGGATATCATAAATCTTCCCGCCAACGATTTTAATACCGGGGATTTCGCCGCCGAAGCCCGCAAAATTGGACGTAAGGCAAACGTTAAAACAACTGTTTATAAGGAAGCCCAGCTAAAACGAATGGGGATGAACGCTGTGCTCAGTGTGGGCAGGGGCTCGGAGAATCCGTCCATGTTGATTACCATGGAATACAATGGCGGAAAACAAAACGGCAAACCGCTGGTCATGGTCGGCAAGGGAGTAACCTTTGACTCAGGTGGCTTATCCCTGAAATCGGCGGCAAATATGGTAGAGATGAAACAAGATATGGGCGGCGCCGGAGTGGTGATGTCCGCCTTTAAGGCCGCGGTGGAGTTGCAGTTAAAGATAAACCTGGTTGCCATAATCGCCACGGTTGAGAATATGCCCTCCGGAAGCGCTTATCGGCCCAGCGATGTGATCAAAACCCACAGCGGACTTACCGTTGAAATTATCAACACGGATGCTGAGGGACGTTTAATCCTCGCCGACGCCCTTTCGTATTCGAAGAAATTCAAACCTTCTGCCGTTATCGACGTAGCTACCCTGACCGGGGCTTCCAAAGTAGCCCTCGGTACGGTGGGTTGCGCGGTAATGAGCTTTCACAAGGACCTTATCGAAAAGATATACCATGCCTCGGAGAATACGGATGAAAAGGCATGGGAATTGCCCCTGTGGGATGAATTTAACAAGCAGATAAAGTCGGATATCGCAGATTTCAAAAACTCAGGAGGAAGGGAAGGCGGCGCCATAACCGCTGGCCTTTTCCTGTCGAAATTCATCGAGGGTGAAAAATGGGCGCATATCGATATGGCTAATGTTGATTACGCTTATTCGGAAACTCCCATTACCCGCAAGGGCGCGTCCGGATTCGGAATTCGTTTGCTGGTCGATTTTTTAAAAAACTGGAAATAGATGGCTGATGATGTTCTTTGATTTTCCATTGGTAAAATCCAGATTCATCAAACGGGTAAACCGGTTCACATGCGAGGTGGAGATTAAACGGGAAACAACTCTGGCGCATCTACACGACCCCGGCAGGCTGGACACCGTTCTCAAAGATGGAATGGATATGTACCTCAGAAAAGCCACCGGCGGTAATCGCAAGACCGGTTATGATATAATCCTCGCCCGGCGGGATAAGGAGTACATTTTGATCAATACTTCTTTCTCAAACCTTGTTGCCGCCGAGTTGATCCAGAAGGGCAAAATTCCCAAGCTCGAAGGCTTCTCTATCATACGTCCGGAATTCAAATACAAGGACAGCCGCTTCGATTTCCTTTTGAACGGTCCCGAAGGCGCTCAAATGCTTCTCGAGGTAAAAGCCGTAACCAAGGCCCGTAACAAGTTAGCCCTTTTCCCGGATGCCCCGACAGAGCGGGGACAAAGGCATCTTAGAACATTGTCCGTTTCCCTCGATGACGGATACGTGGCCGGGATAATGTTTGTGGCGTTCAGAAATCACGTTACCGCGTTCAGCCCTGATTCCGAAATTGATCCTGAGTTCGCCAGGCTTTTATCTGAAGCAAATCAAAAAGGGGTGAGAACAATTGTGGTAAAAACTGATATAACCAAAGGCGGAGTTGAATTTGATAAAATACTGCCGGTAAAAATTAACGGGAATTGAAGCCGAACGAATGAATGAAAATAAATCCCTGAAGATAAATTGCGGTGTGTGCGGAGTTTTTGGAACGGAGCAGGCCGCGCACCTTATATATCTCGCGCTATATGCCCTGCAACACCGGGGCGCCGAATCGGCGGGAATCATCAGCACCGATGGCGGGAATTTCTATGCCCATCGCGGGATGGGAGAGGTAGCTACGGTATTCTCTTCACCCCAGATTTTTGATACGCTTTCCGGTAACGCCGCGATAGGGCATAACCGCTACTCGACCACAGGGGCTTCCGACCCGATTAATATGCAACCCCTGTTCACCAAGTATTGGGGCGGGGAAATCGCTATCGGCCATAACGGCAACATCACCAATTACAAAACACTGCGAACCAAGCTCGAATCCTCCGGGGCTACCTTTCGTACCGAGAGCGATACCGAATTATTTTTGCATCTGATTGCGAGATGCCGTAAAAAGGACCTTGGAGAAAGGCTTGCCACCGCATTTAAACATATTAAAGGAGCCTACTCTCTGGTCGCTATGACTCGCGACTCCTTGATAGCCGCCCGTGATCCCCATGGCGTACGTCCCCTCGCGCTTGGAAAGCTGGAAGATGGATTTATCGTAGCATCCGAAACTTGCGCGTTTGATATTATGAAAGCCGAATACATCCGTGATGTTGAACCCGGCGAAATCCTGATTATCGATAAAAACGGCCCCAGAACTGCCGCCAGAATGGCGACAAAGCGCAGCGCTTCATGCATTTTCGAATTCGTTTATTTCTCCCGTCCAGACTCCAAAGTATTTGGGGAGAATGTTGACAAACTCCGCAGGGCTATGGGGCGCAGGCTGGCATGGGAAAGCCCCGCAGAGGCCGATTTCGTTATTTCTGTTCCCGATTCTTCTAATACCGCGGCCCTCGGGTATTCTGAAGCTTCGGGGATACGCCTGGAGCTGGGATTAATTCGCAACCACTATGTCGGCCGTACCTTCATCCTGCCGGACCAAAAAATTCGGGACATTGACGCGCTCATCAAATACAATCCCGTGAAAGGGGTAATTTCGGGAAAGAATATCATTGTGGTAGACGATTCCATCGTTAGAGGCACTACTTCTCGTAAAATTGTATCTATGCTGAAAGAGGCGGGAGCTAATAAAGTACATTACCGGGTAAGCTCCCCTCCCCTTATTTCGCCGTGTTTTTACGGTATCGACATTCCAACTTTCTCGGAACTCGCTGCCCATAAACACGATATAGAGGAAATCAGGAGGAAAATTGGCGCCGATTCTCTCGCTTATCTCTCCATAGATGGCATGCTTTCGGTCAGCAAGCGTAAGCCGGGCGAATTCTGCACCGCTTGTTTCAGTAAGAAATACCCTATTCCCGGTGATTTCGAGGAAAATGTCAAATAAAGCCTTGTAGCTTCCCGAATAGTGTCCTATAATTTATAATATGAAACATGGAGGAACGCAGTTACGTATCTTAGTATAAAGATAAAGGGAAAGGAGTTTTCATGAAAACTATTTTAACATTAATTCTGGCATTTGTGTCCTTCGGGTTATGCATTGAATCCGCAAACGCCAAGAAAACAGGTAAGGTATATGATGACTCCATATTTGTAGATACCAGGCTTGAATACGAGTTCCGTGTTCCCGAAGGTTGGAATATCAAAACCCAGAAGGATAAAGGCGATAATTACAATTATGAGAGAGTAGTCGTTGTTAAAAAGAATTATAAAGTCAACCGGACTGTACGCCAGCTTCATGGCGATTTTACCATACCGACCGTAACCGTTTTCGCCGATTCTACCAGCAAAACTGTTGAGGAATACTCACGGTATCTATTGGATAATCTGAAAAAGGTAACTTCAAAGGATGAAATCCTGTTGAGCACTCAACTTCTTGAAGATACCGAATTGCTGGACAGCTTCATGGTCGATTATAACGGAATTATCTCAAAAAGACTGCAACTGAAAAACAGCTATAAACGGTTTTTAGATACCTCCCGCCGCGATGTCAACTGGCAGAGAGACGGAGGAGTGAAGCTTATACAGGACTTCAACATTATTGATATCGTCATTTTCAAAAAGAATGACTGGATAATAATGATGTACGCCGTCTGCGAAAGAGAGTTTTATCAACTGAACCGAAAAGCCTTTGTACAGATTTTTAACTCTATGGACCTGAGTTCGGACTACGTTAAAGAGGACTGATTTCCGAAGTATTTTTTCCTTGCGTTCATATCTAAATTGATATATATTGGCAAGTTTGAAAGTGGGATGCCCCACTTTTTTGCTTAGTTGAAAGGGTTCGGCTAACCTTAATTGTCATTTTGTGTTAGCCATAAGGGTAATAATGTTTTTCCCTGAGGTTTTTGATGGTTCCTGAACGTGATGAAATCCTGAAAGTTGTAACTCCGATTGTTCAATCCCAGGGTTTCGAGCTTGTCGATTTGACGGTCTCAGCCAGCAGAAGGCCGGTACTCAGGATTTATATTCATAAACCCGGGGGGGTTACAGTCGATGATTGCGCCGATATCTCCCGTGCCGTTGGCATTGAATTGGATACCGGGGATGTGTTCGAAGGCAGATACTTTCTGGAGGTATCCTCGCCCGGATTGGACAGGCCCCTGAAAACGATACGTGATTTTCAGAGAAACGTAGGAAGTGATGTCAAATTAACGATTACCGGAGATAATGGCAAAAACGCTGAAATAAAAGGCAAACTGCAGGAATGCGGTTCAGATAGAGTTGTCCTGGATATAAACGGCGAGGCAATCGGTTTCGATTTTGAAAAATTGATACAGGGCAAGTTGATTTATTAATGTTAAACGGAAGTTTCCGGAGGTTAGGCGAGTGAGCTATGACATTTTAGAAGCCTTCAATCAGATAGTCAGGGATAAGAATATCGGTCCCGAGTATGTAATCAGCACTATCGAAGCCGCGTTGCTTACCGCGGCCAAGAGGAAATACGGCACCAGCGATAATTTTTCGGTAGAGGTTGATACCGACGAAGGCTCAATCCAGATTTATCAAACCAAAAAGGTCGTGGAAAAAGTCGAGGACCCGATTACCGAAATTTCTCTCGCTGAAGCTGTCGAAGATGATCCGGAAACTGAACTTGGCGACGAGATCGACATTCCCATAATGTTTGAGGATTTCGGGCGCAATGCCATCGCCGCGGCTAAACAGATCCTCATCCAGCGTGTCCGCGAAGCCGAGCGCGAAATGATCTTCAATGAATACAAAGACCGCGTGGCCGAATTGATCACCGGTTCCGTGCAACAGGTCGACAAAGGCAATGTCCTCGTCAATATTGGAAATGCCGAAGCGATCCTACCGTCCAAGGAACAAATTTACCGGGAAAAATACCGTCAGGGAGATAGAATACGCGCCATAATAGTCGATGTTCAGCGTACGAGCAAAGGCCCCCAGATAACCCTGTCGCGAAGCCGTCCTGAATTTCTGACGAAACTTTTTGAACTTGAGGTTCCGGAGATTTTTGAAAGAATTATTGAGATTAAAGCAATCGCGCGTGAACCGGGCGAAAGATCGAAAATCGCGGTAGCTTCCAATGACGAAAGAATCGACCCGGTCGGGGCGTGTGTCGGTGTAAAGGGTTCGCGGGTTCAGAATATCGTACGGGAATTGAACAACGAGAGGATCGATATTGTCCTTTGGAGTTCCCAGCCCCAGGTTTTTGTTACCAAAGCTCTTGCCCCGGCTAAAATCGTCAACATCGAAACATTCCCCGGCGAAGACAGGATGACTGTAGTTGTTGATGATGAAAAACTGTCGCTCGCTATCGGTAAATCAGGGCAGAACGCCCGTCTTGCCGCCAAACTCACCGGGTGGAAAATCAACATCCTTTCCGAATCCGAATACACGGCTATGAAAGAAGCCGAGGAAATGGAAAAAGTGGATATAGATACCATAGAAGGAATCAGCCCGAGACTCCAGCTGAATTTATCAAATGCCGGTTTTGACACCGCACAGGACATTGTAGGCGCGCCGGTCGAAGCGCTTCTTGAAGTAGAAGGCATTGGCCAGAAAAAAGCGGAATCTTTGATTGAGAAAGCCCGAGAAGCAATCGAAGCCCGAAAGTTGGAAGTTGGCCCGGACTTTATCGGCGAAGATTATTCGCCCGCGGGTGATGATGTTTCCGGAGAAGAATTCCCCACCGTGAGTGATTCGGATGATGATGAGCTGGAGCAAAACGGCGAGGTCCAGGAATCCGAAGAAGAGGAAGAAGGACTTTCTGATGAAGATGATAGTGAAGAAGATGATGAAGAGGAAGATGATTATATAGAAGATGAAGCCGAAGAAGAGGATTACGATGAAGATGATGAAGACGGGGAGGATGAGGAAGAAGATGAACAGGAAGACATGGAAGAAACCGAGAAAACGGATTAATATTTTTAAATAAATCCCCGCAGGAGGTTGGTCGAGATGGCAGCAAAAAGAATATATCAAGCCGCTAAGGAAAACAAGATATCCAGTGAAGCTATGCTCAATATCTTGCGGGAACTTGGTTTTAAACCTAAAAGCCACATGAGCGTTTTTACCGACGAGATGGAAGTAGCTGTTCGCAAGAAATTTGATGAAGAAAAAGAAGCCGTAAAACGGGAAATAGAACAGAAGAAAAAGATTGCGAATGTCGTTGCCCAAAAAAAGGAAGCCGCTAAGAAAGAGGGGCCGTCTAAAAAACAGGTTTCTAAAAAGCAATTGCAGAAACTGGTAAAGGACGGCTTATCCGGGCCCGCAAAAAGACGGAAACCACCCAAAAAGAAACCTCAAAAACGGGAAGTTGACAAAAAGGAAGTGGAAGCCTCCCTGAAAAAAACCCTGACGGCAATGGAGGGGGCGAAAAAGGGCAGACACTACCACAAACGCGCCGCTAAGCAGGAAATAGACGCTGAAGATGAAAAGGTGATCCCAGTTCTCGAGTTTATGACAGTCAGCGAGCTTGCCGACCGCCTTAATATCAAGCCTAATGAACTTGTGGGCAAACTTATGTCGCTGGGGGTTATGGCTACGATTAATCAGCGCCTGGATATGGATACTATCAGCATGGTTGCCCTTGAGTATGGTTTCGATGTCCGCGAGGAAAAAGAAATAGAACTTATTGAGGAGGAGGAAGAGGAAGATAGACCGGAAGATCTCGAGCCAAGAGCTCCCATTGTTACTATTATGGGACACGTTGACCACGGAAAGACTTCACTGCTTGATTATATAAGGCGCTCTAATATCACCAGCGGCGAATCCGGCGGAATAACCCAGCATATAGGCGCTTACGAGGTGCTCCTCGAAGGCGGCCGCATCGTCTTCGTTGATACCCCGGGCCATGAAGCTTTTACCGCGATGCGCGCGCGCGGAGCGCAGGTAACCGATATCGTAGTTCTTGTGGTAGCCGCCGATGATAATGTTATGCCTCAAACCCTCGAAGCTATTGATCACGCGCGTGCCGCCGGCGTGCCTATTATAGTCGCCATAAACAAAATGGACTTGCCGGCCGCGAATCCCGACGCGGTTAAAACACAGCTTTCAAAGCATAACCTCCTGCCCGAAGAATGGGGAGGCAAAACAATTACTGTCGAAATTTCGGCGAAGACCGGTACAGGCGTAGATTCTCTGCTGGAGATGATACTTCTGCAGGCGGAGATGATGGAGTTAAAGGCTAATCCCCATAGAAAAGCGACAGGCGTTGTTGTCGAATCCGAACTGGATAAAGGAAGAGGCCCTGTTATAAATGTTATTATCAGGAATGGAACCCTCGAAGTCGGCGACAGCTTCGTAACCGGCCCCCAGTGCGGCCGCATCAGGGCGATGTTCAATGACCGGGGTGAAGCGGTTCGAGCCGCTGAACCCGCTACCCCCGTTCAGCTGTTGGGTTGCTCTGGCCTGCCTCAGGCGGGCGATACTTTCACCGCGGTCAAAGATGACGTTATCGCCAAAGATATCTCCCAGAAAAGGCTCCGGTTGAAAAGGGAACAGGACATTCGCAAGAGCAAGCCGCTTTCGCTTACCGATGTCTATGACCGAATCCAGGAAGGTTCCATTAAAAACTTGAACCTGATTATTAAGGGCGATGTCGATGGTTCGGTGGAAGCGCTGTCGGGAACACTCCAGAAACTCTCAACAAGCGAGATAAAGGTCAATGTTATCCGTTCCGGCGTCGGCGCTATTACCGAAAGCGATATTCTGCTGGCTTCGGCGTCCCAAGCCGTAGTTATCGGGTTCCATGTCCGCCCGGACGCCCGCGCTAAGGAAGTTGCCGCGCACGAGGGCGTTGATGTCCGCCTTTACAGGGTTATTTATGAAGCAGAGGACGACGTACGCAAAGCCCTCGAAGGTCTTCTCGAACCCGAAATCGTCGAGGATGTTATCGGGACCGTAGAAGTCCGCGATACCTTTAAAGTGCCTAAAGTGGGTACTATCGCCGGATGTTTTGTACAGACCGGCGTGGCAAAAAGAAACGCCCACGTTCGCTTGATCAGGGACGGCATAGTTATCTATGAAGGCGTTGTTTCATCTTTAAAACGATTTAAGGAAGATGTACGCGAAGTTGTGGCCGGGTATGAATGCGGTATAGGGATTGAGAATTACAATGACATTAAAGTAGGTGATAATCTCGAAATAGTTGAAATTAAAGAAGTAGCGCGTAAACTTGACACCGAGATCAAC
>WJIJ01000104.1 GCA_014730345.1 Candidatus Zixiibacteriota bacterium
GGGCTATAACTGAACATGATATCGATTGGGATAATCTCGATGTCGAACTGCTCAGCAAATTCCTTCCCCACGGGCTTTACGATAAGATTTCCACCGGCCGGGGCGCAATGGTTTCCGGCGAGCACCGCAATGTAACCGTGATGTTCATCAACTATTCCCTGCCGGAAGGTGATTTTTTGAATAACCCGGGGGAGCTAAAGGTCCGCCTTGACAGGTACTACCGGATGGTCAACCAGGCGATATCTTCGATGGGCGGGATTATTACGCGTGTTGACTGTTATAGTAAGGGCGACAAAGTTCTGGCGGTATTTGGAGCGATGAAAGCGCACCAGGATGATGAAATCCGTGCCGCCAAGGCCGCCATTATGATGCGCAGAAAGCTGGAAAGCATAAATAAAGAGACCGGTTGGGGAATAAAACAAAAGGTAGGTATAAACGGAGGCAAGGCTTTCTGCGGAGATGTCGGGGGTATGGAGCGCCGGGAATATACCGTAATGGGCGATGATGTAAACCTTGCCGCGCGGTTGATGTCCAAGGCTGATGACGATTCAATACTGCTGGGAGAGAAAACAACTGCTAAATTAAGTAACTCAATTCCGGTTGAATCCGCCGGTGAAGTTACGGTTAAAGGCAAGAGCGATAAAATTAAGGTGTTCAATATCTCGGATGACACAGACGCCGAAACCGATGCCGCCGCCGAAGCTCTATCAGCCCATTCCGGGCCGATGGTAGGCCGAAAATCGGAACTGGATATAGTAAAAGCGCATATCAATAAAGCTTTGAACGGAAATTTCTCATCGATTGTCATACAGGGCGAGGCTGGTATCGGAAAATCGAGATTAACGGCTGAATTTCTCAATCTTGCCAATGGAAAAGAATTCGAGGGATATATAGGCGCATGCCAATCCTATGGTTCTTCAACCCCGTTTTTGCCTTTGAAGACGGTTTTTGAAGAGTTGTTTGACGTAAAATCAGATTCTGAAAACAGGGAGAGGTTGGACCGGATTGTCAATGAGAATAAGTTACAGGGTTGGGAACCGGTACTTAATGATATTCTTGAACTGAATATTCCCGAAACTCCGGAGACCAGGAATTTAAACAGCAGGATCCGCCGTCAGAGGTTGTTCGATCTGCTCTACGCCGCGCTGGCATTCCGGGCAAAAGAGTCGCCATATTACCTGATTATTGAAGATATACATTGGATAGATGACACATCCTATGAATTCCTGAACCATCTTTTTGAGAATGACCCGGTAAACGGTATGATGTTCGTTGGGGTCACCCGGCCCGACCAGAAGATTGAAAAATCTCCGGCTTATATAAAATCAGAACTTATCGAACTACACGCCCTCCCGCCGGAAGAAGCGGCAAGTTTAATCGGTTCTATGCTCAATATCAGGGAAATTCCTGATAAGCTTAAAAGCCTGGTTTTGGAACGCTCCCAGGGGAACCCATTCTACACGGGCGAAATTGTCCGGTCGCTTATTGACAGCGGTTTTATCGAAAAGGATGAAAATACAGGCGAGATGATATTTTCCGGGGATGTGGATGACATTGACCTTCCGGATAATATCAACAGCCTGGTCCTTTCGCGTATCGACAGACTGCCGGAAGCTACCAAGGATGTTATAAAAACCGCTTCCATTATAGGCCGGTCATTTACCCTTGATTTACTAAGAGAAGTATTCCCGTATGAAGTCAATGAGAACGAACTGACCGAGCATCTTGAGAAGTTATCGTCATTGGATCTAACCCCGGTCGACAGGCAGGGGGCGAATCCGGCCTATATTTTCAAACATATTATGACCCAGGAAGTAGCCTATAACTGCCAGTCTTTCAAGGCGCGGGAATTGCTTCATGAGAAAGTGGGGTTCGCGCTTGAGCAGAAGTATAGTGAGAACCTGCATCCTCACCTGGAGATCCTTGCCCATCATTTCTCGAAGAGCAGGTGCAAACCCAAAGCTTTTGATTACCTTTTAAAAGCCGGCGACAAGGCGGTGTCTATATATGCTAATGACGAAGCTGTGCGGTTTTTAACTTCAGCTGAGAGCCAGTTTGCCCGTCCCGGCAGATTACCGGGATACATCACCCCTGAAAGGATTTATCATATACTAAAACACCGAGGGCATGTACGGTTGCGCGTTGGTAGATACGATGAAGCCCTGTCTGATTACAGGAAGCTTTATAAGAAAACGACAAAATGGAAAAGGGGTGAATGGGTAACCGAGGTATTAAATTACATTGCCGAAACGCATTGGCTCAAGGGGGAATACAGTAAAGCTGTTAAGTGGGCAAATGAAGCGTTGCGGATATCCGCTGAGAATAATGATAAGCGGGGAAAAGCATCCAGCATCTTTTCGCTGGCGGAGATTGCGCGCAGGAAAGCGGATTTCAAAACGGCGGTGGAGAGGTTCCATGATTCGATTGCTTTATACAAAAAGCTCGCGGATGACGCGGAAACAGCCAGTTGCTATAACAGCCTTGGCGTAACCCTCTGGGCAACGGGAGCTCTCGATGACGCCTTGACGGCTTACAATGAAGCCCTGCAATTCCGACATAAACTTTCCGACCTCGATGGCGAAGCTAAAATTCTTAATAATATAGGGCTGATTTATCTCGATACCGGGAAGATAGAGAATGCCCTGGAGAATTTCAAGAAGGCGGCGTCGATTTTTGAAAGGATAGGCGATCGACGCAACCGGAGTTATTGCCTGGGCAACATAGGCTATATACAGAAAAATCTCGCTAACTATACCGAGGCGGAATCCGCCTTTATCGAAGCGCTCAATGTTTTGCAGAAGATTGGGGATACCGCCGGCACTGCGTATACATTTTCAAACCTGGGGGATTTATACCTGCAAATGTACCGTCCCCAACCAGCCCTGGATAACCATTTGAAGGCGTTAGAACTTGCCAAACAGCTTGGCGATGAGGAACTGATCTGCGAGGTTCAAGCGGGTATAGCGTTCGATAAACTTGCTGAAGGAAATTACCAGGAGGCGCAACATTCAGCCAGACAGGCGTATGAAATCGGCGATCGTATAGGAGCTAAGATCTACACGATAAAGGCTTTAAATGCCCTGGTCGAAATCGGGTCCGCTTCCGGAGTGCCCGATTTCGAGGAATATACCTTAAAGTTAATGGAGCTGTCGAAGGATGATATGAGCGAGTATGGTTCCCATGCACAATTTATACTGGGCAAATATTACATGTCCCTCGCCCGACCGGATAAAGCCCGCGAGTATTTTTCGAACGCTCTCGAGGTGGCGTTAAAGGGCGGTTTTAAAAAGCTTGAGTGGGAGTCGCGGCACATGATAGGCAAACTGCTGGTTTCCCGGCCGGATAACGAGGAATTTTTAAAGCTGGGTCAAAAAGAATTAAAATCGGCCTCGGAAATCGTTAAACAGACCGCCGCTACCATATCACCGCCGGATGATGCCGAAGATTTCCTGGCTATTCCGCAAATCAAATCAATCGTTGATTTTGAAAATACGGACTCAACTACGAATTAGCCATCATATCCAGCATATCTAAATTCATATCAAGGGAATAACCCGTGCAATTATGGGGCATATCCCATAATAAATCCGCAAATTCCATGTTAAAAAATATTTAACTCTCTATTGTATTGATTGGTAATTGCTTACAAGTTTACCAGATTGGTTCATGATTTGCGTAGATTTAGGTAAAACAATGATTGAACGGAGGAAACA
>WJIJ01000105.1 GCA_014730345.1 Candidatus Zixiibacteriota bacterium
ATATCGATGCAACCTGGCGGAATCAACACAGCGCCTGGATACCCGTCTCGAAGCTATCGCAGATGGCGGATAATATCGCGGATAATTATTACATCAGGAGACCAGTAGAGCCTTTCCCTGATAACATCACCAGCGGCGCCGAAGCAGTAACAAATGCCGACATATACCATTCCGCCGGCTACGACGGCACTGGGGCGGTAATAGGGATTGTTGATCTTGGATTTGCTCAACTATCCTCGGCAGAAGCAAATGGCGATATTCCTCCCGATCCGGAACAACGGGTGGATATCGATTATACAGGCCAGGGAATGGAATCAGGGAGTCTCGTACATGGAACAGCGTGCGCTGAAATTGTATATGATATGGCGCCGGGAGCGATCTACCGTCTCTACAGAATTTCAAACAGCACTCATTTCGGATTGGCTGTCGATGACGGTATTTCTAATGGGGTTAACATCTGGAGCCATTCGATTGGCTGGTATAACCGGGGATGGCATGACGACACCGGTGAGATCTGTGAAATTGCGAATTCGGCATCTCAAAGCGGCCAGATCTTTTGTACTTCCGCCGGTAATCGCGCTCACGCCCATTGGCAGGGATTGTTCAGGGATATTGACACTGATAATTTCCACGAATGGTACAGCGAAGATGAGTATAACCGCATGCCCGAACCCGGTTATTATATCGCTAATGGGGGTACAGTGTGGCTTGCTTTGCAGTGGAATATTGACGGTGATGAAATCGATAATTATGATATTTACCTCTATGATGATCCCGCCGGAAATGTACTACTGGCATCGAGTGAGAATAGCGGTGAAAATTATGAATTTTTGAGCTATACTAATAACTCGGGCAACTCTGCTGAATACTGGTTCGCTGTTGAATACATCTCCGGTGATAGCGCCGAATTTGAAGTTTTTTCAAGCCTGACCCGGGGATTTGAATATTTTGTATCATCGAGCAGTATTAGTTCACCGTGCAATGCTTCCGGCGAATTCATTTTATCCGCCGGCGCCGTGGATGTTGATAATTTCGAAGAAGCATCGCCGGAAATTATCTTTTATAGTTCTCGGGGTCCAACAAACGATGGGAGTTTGAGCCCCAAAATTACCGGCCCAACGAACTGTCAAACATTTTCCTCTGGTTCCTTTGGCGGTACATCGTGTTCCGCGCCGAATATTGCCGGAGCGGCAGCTTTAAGATGGGATTATGAAACATATCCTGACGCTTCTATTGTCAAAGAATACCTTCTTACTGCCGCTTTGTCCAATCGTGACTGGGGTTCACCGGGAATCGATTATACTTTTGGCTATGGAGGTTTGTTTCTCGGTCTTCCCGACGGTTGGGGGTTAATCACTGGCAGGGTTAGTGAACCCGAATTCGGCAATGGAATACCTGCGGTAGTCTCACTTGTCAACAGGGCTCCCCGGATTTCAGTTGACTGCGATGATGACGGCTATTACGCATTGCCAGTTCCCGCTGATACTATGTGGGAAATTGTCGCCAGTGGCGGTGAGGTATATGTTCCGGACTCCGCCTTTTTAAGCGTCTCAAATCGAGATACTACTCTTCTCGATTTCGTACTTGATTATTCGGTAATTGCCAACATAGATATTACGCCTGATAATTATCCTCCATTCTGGGTACCCGCTGGACAAAGTTTCTACTATACAGGTACCTTGAAAAACAAGACCGGAGATCCTCAATCAATTGATGTCAGACTCAGCTTAAAACTTCCGGATGGATCCTCTTATGGCCCGGTAAATCAATATTTTGATATACATTTGGATCCATGGGAAGAGCTTGTTATCGATAACATTGAACAGCGTACACCTTCTTACGCCCCCGATGGTGAATATTGGTATATAGCCCAATGCGGTAATTCTCCATCCGAATTAATAGACGCGGATTCCTTCCAGTTCATCATTTTTCATTGGGACCGAAATATGGATTATAATGAAGAATGGCAACTGCCTAATTGGCTTTATTCGAAAGAAATCAATGAAAATAGGACATTATTCTCTATCGAGAATTACCCTAACCCGTTCAATTCCAATACATATTTTGTAATAAATCTGCAAACTCGCAGTAATGTTAAACTCGAAATTTATAATCTACTCGGCAGAAAAGTGGATACTATAATCGATGATTACCTCAGTTCTGGTAATCATAAAGTGAAATGGGACGCAGAGAGTTTTTCATCCGGAACCTATTTTTATAAAATTATTGCTGGTGACCACGAATCAACGAGCAAGTTAACATTGCTTAAATAGATTAGTTGGTTTCAATAACCATTACAATATCTGCGGCTCACTAACTTCATATTTAAATCCACTCCTTATTAATGTATTTATCTACAAATTTATTTTAAGTTGGGGCTTACATTAAATTTATATTTTAAAAATGTCGAGGAAACTATTGGATATTTGCATGGTTATGCTTATATTGCAATCGGTAGAAGCCGCGTAAATCGCATAGTTTTTGCTCATTTCTTGAAACTTTTGAGGGATTTTAGCTATGGGTTTTCTTCTTCGTTTCCCGAAAATGTTAGTTAAAACCATTATGGTTATTGCAGTATGGTTCACGGTGATTTCCCCCGTTATGAATACTCTCGATAAACCGAATGTACTATTGATAATAGTAGACACTTTGCGCGCCGATCACCTCGGATACAATGGTTATGCCTTGAATACTTCACCGAACATAGATTCGCTTGCCGCGGAAGGTGTGGTTTTCAAGAACGCCTACAGCCAGTCGGGATGGACATTCCCATCTTTCGCCTCGATATATACTTCGCTTCATGCTAAAGATCATGGTATTATCAGATGGGGTAACCAACTCGATTCAAGTTTCGTAACGCTGGCGGAAGTTCTTCAAGATAATGATTACACTACTTATGCTTATCCCTCGCATATTGGCCTTGATGTTATAAGTGGTATGGCCCAGGGATTCGATTATTACCATCGTGGAGTCTACGAAATAGACCAACCCCACGATCGTATTACTTCTCCGATAGTGCACGGTTTGGTTAAAGCCGACCTCGACAGTATCCAGGAACCCTTTTTCATGATGGCTCATTATTTCGATCCCCACTCCGTATACAAACATCACCCCAAATTCGACTTTGGGAATACTCCAATCCAGAAATATGATTCCGAAATTGCCTTTACAGACATGTATATTGGCAAGCTTTTCGATGAGTTAAAAACACGGGGATTGTATGATGATATGATGATAGTATTCATCGCCGACCATGGAGAAGAGTTTCTCGACCACGGTTCCATATTGCATAATCAGCTTTACAATGAAGTGTTGAAGGTGCCGTTTATCGTTAAAGCCCCAAACTTGAAACATAAAATAGTACATACGAATGTTGACCAACTGGATGTAGCCCCCACCATACTCGGATTGATGGGAGTAAAAGCTCCCCAGCAATTTCAAGGAAGAAATCTTTTCGATGGCGAATTAGAAAAACGCCCCATTTTTTCCGAGAGAGGGAGTTTGGAGGGTAAATTCCTTCAAAAAACAGTAATTGACGGAAAATTAAAATTATACGATGTTCAAACCGGGGCCGAACACGACAAATTACTGGGAGCTATTTTCGAGAATGACACCAGCATGGCTTTTAATCTTAAAAAGGACCCAGGCGAAACCCACAATATCCTCGCCGAGGAGAAAAATCGGGAGGAAGTTTACCCGGCGCTTGAAGGGCTATTCACCTCGTTTTACACTGATACAATCAATACTGTAAGATCAGTAAGGCAATTGGATGACGAAACGATAAAAAAGCTGAGAGGGCTTGGATATATCGAGTAAGGATAGAAAAATCTTAATTGTCAAAGGGATGAAGGCATCATATTCTTATAAAAAAATAGCGGTGCAGGGATTCGAACCCCGGACACGAGGATTATGATTCCTCTGCTCTAACCGACTGAGCTACACCGCCATTAAAATACAATCTTCTAAAATATAATATCGTTTCCCTTTGTCAAGATATTTAATGGTTGTATAACCTAAATTAAATATTGCCCTCACACTTCCTGAACAATTCCGGTTTTATTAAGTTATTCGCTAATAATAGGTTGACAGTTTATAGAATTTAACTATATTGGCACTTTTAATGGTAATGCGTTTTTAAAAATTAATCCGGATTCCTGTATCGTTGCATTTTATGGCTAATAATGGCAAAAATCGTATATTTCTTTTAGGCCTCGACGGCGCTACCTTTGATCTTTTCCGGCCCCTTATCGATAAGGGGATTATGCCCAACCTGGACAAATTAATGAAAGATAGCGCCCATGGCGAATGTCAATCCACGATTCCCTGCACTACACCGGTGGCATGGTCCACGATTTTCACCGGCAAAAACGCTGGAAAACACGGTATTTTCGATTTCTGGGAAAGCTATCATCTCGATTCACGTAGACCGTTGATATCACTTTCTTCTTTAAGAACAACACCTTTCTGGGAGATACTCAATCGTTTTGAACTCAACTCAATATTGCTGAATGTACCGATTACCTATCCGCCCCAGCCGGTAAACGGCGCCATGATTTCCGGGATGATGACTCCTTCGGAGAACTGCTCTTTTACCTATCCCCCCGAGTTGCGCCATGAGATTATGGGCGAATTTCCTGATTACCGGCTGAATATCGATATACCAAAGTATGATACATCGCATTTCAAGGATTGTATGCGATTCCTCGATGATATTGACCACTCGTTCGATACCCGCTGTAAACTCATGTTCTACCTCATGGAAAATCACTATTGGGATATGTTTTTTGCCGTTTTTGTACTGCCGGACCGGATCCAGCATCTCTTCTGGAAGTATATTGATCCCCGGTATGATAATTTCCGAAAGGACGATGAGGGACGGGCGATTTATGAGCGTATTCTCGAATTGTACGAAAATCTGGATACCATGATAGGTCAATTGCGGGAAAGTTTGACTGAAAATGACTACATTTATGTTGTTTCCGACCATGGTTTCGGCTCTACCGATGCTTATATTAACGTAAACTACCTCCTCGAACAATGGGGCTATTTGAAAACAAAAAGCGGAAAGCTATTTCGGGAAGCGTTTTTTAAAGCATGGGTATACTCGGAGACTTCGCTGGTCAAGAAGCTTATACCCGAAATGCTCCAGAGAGCTATCCGCAATGGAATCCGTAAACGCAGAAGTTCGTTCATTTCCGGCCTGGAAAATGTTGTAGATTTTGACAAATCACCGGCGTTTTTCTCTTCAATTCCCTCGCAGGGCATTTATATAAACCGTGAGTTATTGAGAAATTCAGGGAAAGAGCGTGATTATGATAAAATCAGGGATGATCTAAGGAATAAGCTTCTTAATATTAGTGTCCCCGGTTCCGATGAACCGGTTGTGGACAAAGTATACTTTAGTGAAGAGATTTTCAATGGACTATATGCCCGATATGCTCCCGATTTAGTTTTCGTCGCCCGCAATTATTCCTACCTCGGCAGACAGCATATCGGTCCACGGGAAGCCGTTACTGATATATCAAAGGAACCCAGCGGCTTCCACCGTTCCAACGGGATATTTATTTGCGCCGGTCCGCATGTTCGCCGGGATTATAATCTAATGGGCAGTAGCCTTGTTGATGTTGCCCCAACACTGCTGTATTCTATGGGATTGCCAGTTTTCCGGGATATGGATGGTAGAGTGTTAGATGAGATTTTCGATGACCGGTTGAAAAGGGAGGTAACAATCGCATCCGATGACGAAATAAGTTTTGCGCCCTATGAGCAAAATTTATATACTGAACGCGAATTTGAGGAAATTGAAAACAGGTTGAAAAGTTTAGGTTACGGTTAATACTTAAAGGCGATATAGAAATGAAAAAAATACTCGTTAATATAGTTAAAGTCGCGGTTACATTCGGAATTTTATACCTGATGTTCAAAAAGTTCCAGATAGGCTGGAGCGACATCACCGACGCGTTTGCCCAGAGTAAGGTGGAATGGTTCCTGATTGCCATACTTACCCAGGTTGCCGCCATATCTTTTTCGATTATGCGTTGGCGGGTTCTGCTAAACGCCCAGAAGTTGATTGTGCCTTTTGGCCACTTGGTGAAAACCTATTTGGTGGGCAGGTTTTTAGGCACTTTCACACCGACCGGAGTTGGCCTTGAGGCTTATAAAGCTTATGATATCGCCCGTTACACGAAAGAAGGCGCCCAGTCGGTTACCGTGGTCTTTGTTGAAAAATTCCTTACTTTGCTGGCCTTAAGTGTTTTGATGCTGATAACCTTACCCATGGTCAAGTTAAACACAGCGTTCATCGGCGCGTTCTTTGCTTTTTTCTTTGTAGTGTTGATGATACTATTAATTCTGATATTCAAAGGCTCCATTTTAAACTCGATAGCCCGCATGCTTCCTTTTTATAATAAAACCCGCGGTCCGGTGGAAAAAGCGGTGGAATCCTTCAGCCGTTTCAAAGGCACCAAGGGATCGATGGTGATGGCTATTATCTATGGCGTATTCGTTTATGTTTTTCTCTTCTCTACTTTTTATACCAATGGTATGGCGTTGAGGGTAGGGAACTCCAAACCTGGAGAAGTGTACAATGTAACTCTCACTACTGGAGATAAGGAAAAGCTCGATGCCCTGAACATTGAATATATTATTGATAAAAAAAGCAATGGTAAAACGGCAGAGGTCTTTTTAACCGCCGCGGAAAAGGAAAAATTGAATTACCTGGGCGTGGAAATGCAGAAAGTGGAAGATTCCAAATTCGACCGCAAGGGGCTTGGTTTGGTGGATGTGCTCAAAGTCGGTCCTCTTACCCAGATTGCCACCATGATACCCCTGTCAATCGCCGGAATAGGTTTACGCGAAGGAGCTTTTGTGGGCCTGTTGCGCTCAAGCGGCGTTTGGGTTGCCCAGAACACGGTGCTTGCCGCGACCATGTGGTATTTCGTCTCGGTTTCCGTTAATATATTCGGGGCGATTATCTTCCTTACCAGGCGTACTGATTACCATACCAAAATAACTAAAGAAGAATTTCAGAAAGCAACTACCTGATTGAATCACGGAGAGAACAATGTATGATATCCGGAAAAAGGCGTCATTTCTATCTCATATATCAATAGCGATTAGCGCGGGCATATTCACCGGCGTAATTCTCGCGTTGTGGGAATCCATAGCGGTTATCCTCGCCGCCGGGGAGCTGAACGAAATCTGGCTGGTTCCCTACGGAGTGCTGTATTACGGATTGCTCTTCGCTGTTATCGGACTTTTCTTCGGTATCGGCGGGGGGATATTTACAAGGATAATTGGATGGGATGTGAGGCGCGGTACCGCTTTTCTTTTGTATTTTGTTATCTTATCCTTAGCGATTAATTTCCGCGTGGTCAAATACAAGTACTACCAGTTGGTTATGAAAGAGCAGGGACCGTATTCGATTTTCGATTGGCTGGCTATATTGGCTATAGCCCTTATCCTGGTAATAGCTTTAGCCGCAATATGGAGGTTACTCGCTCGCGTGGGGGTTGTAAGGGCTATGTCCGGCGTCATCGGGGCAATCGTATGGTACATCGGTATCGCCGTAGTAACCATTATTATTGCCGCCGTATATTCCGCGGGAGGTCCGGAGATACCCGACAAACCTGCCCTCGCATCTAAAATTCCCGGTAAAAATATAATCTATATCATAATCGACACTCTCCGTTACGACCGCCTGTCGATTAATGGTTATAACAAAATCAGTACACCCAATATCGATTCGTTGGCGGTAGGAGCAATTAACTATAAACACCACTACGCCCAGTCAAGCTGGACCAAACCTCAGATTGCCACTTTACTCACCGGGATGTATCCCTCATCTCACCGGGCTATCGGCAAAGCGGACATTCTACCGGGAGCCGTATATACCATCGCGGAGCATTTTGCCGACAACGGTTACTATACGGTAGGCATTGTGGACAATGTCAATATTACCGAAGCTTTTAATTTCCAGCAGGGTTTCGATGAGTTCTATTTCCTCAAGCCCGAGTATTACTTCTGGGCAACTGAATCGGTTTACAAGCTTTCCCTGTATTCGCTCCTGCGGAGGAGCCATGAAAAAACATCAGCGGGAGATATTTGGCCCGAACATTATTACCAGCCGGCAGAGGTCGTGAGCGATGAAGCGATCGGCTGGCTGGACCGCAATAAGGATAAGCGCTTTTTCATGCTCCTTCACTACATGGACCCGCATGATCCCTTTTTCGAACACCCCTTCAATGGAACCGGTTACGCCCGTGCCGCGCAGGAGAACCCTCCCGGGTCAGTCGCCCAGACATACAGCGATGCCTATGATGAGGAAATCGTTTATCACGATGAAATGCTCGGCCGCGTATTTGAACATCTTAAGGGATTAAACCTTTATGACAGCTCGATAATCGTTGTTACCGCTGACCATGGAGAGGAATTCTACGAGCATGGCGGTTGGTGGCATGGCTATACTCTCTATAACGAAGGTATCCGGGTACCGCTGATAATTAAACCCCCCGCGGGAACCTATGAACCGGCAGTGGATACTTCATTCGTTCGTTCTATCGATGTACCCCCATCTATTCTGGGCTTGGTGGAGCATAAGACTCCGGATACATGGCAGGGGCAAAATATATTCAACAGGAAAGAGGAGCCATCCCTGGTATTCGCCGAGGAAATTTTAACCGGCAATATCATTCATTCTGTAATGAACAGGGAGTGGAAATATATAGAGGCGAACGAAGATAATCCGAGGGGCTTACAGCCGCAGGAGCTTTACAAAATGCCCGAGGATTCGCTGGAGATGAACAACCTGGCCGCCGAGCGGCAGGACGTGGTCAAGGAACTGAAAGAAGCATTGGAGTTGAAGAAATTAATAGCCGCCGGACAGGCTGTCGAAAGCGAGGAGACCGATATCGATGAAGCTACCCGCGAACGGCTTAAAGCGCTGGGTTATCTGAAATAGTATAATTTGTCACGCAAACAATCTAAAATTCTAATTATCGGGATCGACGGCGGCGATCCCGATTTGATTTTCAGCCGGTATGCCGATGTCCTTCCAAACATAAACGGGATTGCCGGAGGGGGAGAACATGGCATCCTGCGTTCCACTATTCCTTCAGCAACAATCCCTGCCTGGAATTCGTTTTATACAGGATTTAATCCCGGCGCGCACGGACTTTACGACTTTACTTCGCCGCCAGATTTTAATTATTCGCTGAGGTTCCTTAACTCCCGCGATAGAAATATCCCGGCTTTCTGGGCGCGCGCGTCCCGCAGGGGTAAAAAATGCGCGGTGCTAAATTTTCCATCCTGTTACCCTCCTGAACAGGTGAACGGGGTGATGATATCCGGATTCGATTGTCCATTGCCCTCCGGCGGCGACAGGAGTTTTATCTACCCGATGGAGCTGTATGATGAGATTATAAAACATTTCGGACCGTACCGAATCTCCGGTTTCGACCAAATTGATTTGAGCGATGAAAACATGCGCAAGGCATCGGTCAGCCTGCTGGAGACCGCTGAATACAAGGGAAATGTCGGTGAATGGTTGCTGACCCGGCAGGAATGGGACCTTTTTATGATCCATTTCGGAGAGGTCGATGCCGCCTGCCATCATTTCTGGAGATTCTGTGATGTTAATTCACCGAGGCGTATCGGCAATGAGGGGGATAAATATAAAGATACCGTTAAAAATGTCTACGGCAAAATCGATGAACAGGTTGGAAAACTGACTGAACGTATCGATGAGAGTTGGGCTGTAATTCTTATGTCAGACCATGGTTTCCGCGGCACAGGAACCAATGTACTTCATATAAACAATCTCCTTCGTGATGCCGGTTTGCTGAAATACCGTAAATCAGGATTCATCGATGATAAAGCCATAAAATACGCGGCGAGGTTGATTCCATCGCATTTGAGGAAGTACTTTTTCAGGGGCAAACTATCGGAATTAACAAACCGCATCGAAGGGATGCGCAGGTTTGGCAATATCGACCTGTCCGAAACCATGGCTTTCTCCGAGGAACTAAACTATTTCCCCTCGATACGGCTGAACCTAAAGGGAAAATACAGGAATGGAACGATTGGTCACCGCGAAAAGGAGAAGATATTAACCCGGGTGATAGATATTTTGGATAACTTACAGGACCAGGAAGACAATCCGGCAATAGATAGAATTTATCGGCGGGAAGAAATCTATAGCGGCAAATTTACTTCGCAAGCCCCCGAGATTGTTTTCGAGCTGAATGCCCCCGGAGGTTATACCAACGGCGTTTTGCCCTCTATGATTGAGGGTCCCGCGTTGCGGAAACTTGAGACAAAAGAATACCCCGGAGGCAAAGGGAGTTTCCCATGCGGAGGCCACCGCCGGGAGGGATTCTATACCGCGATGAATTTCGGGAAAATTCCCTTCGAAAATAATATTTCGGATATATTTGATTTGTATCCGCTAATTGATTATATTCTGCGGGATTAGAAATATTGGTTATGGAACGAAACGATACAACCCGGATTGGCAAAGCTTTAGAAGTCCATACCTCGAATGATTATCACAGTTTAAGCGTAGTTCTTCCCGCCCACGACGAGGAGGATAATATCGCGGTGATCATCTCGCAGGCATTGGACATTATAGGTCAACTGCCGTTTGAATACGGCGAGGTTATTATAATTGATGATGGTTCTACTGACA
>WJIJ01000106.1 GCA_014730345.1 Candidatus Zixiibacteriota bacterium
GGGTAGAATCCCCACTGACAAAGGTTACCGCGTTTATGTGGACAGCCTGCTTAAACCGGCGCAACTTACCCAGGTTGAAAAAAGGAAAATAAAAAGAAGCCTTGAGAGTGAGAACCTCGCGCTGGGACCTATCCTGGAACAGACATCCCGGGTGCTCGCTTACATATCAAATCAATTGGGAGTAATTGTAGCGCCCCGCTTCGAATCGGGCATTCTGACCCGTATTACCATGGTGCCGGTTGCCCAAAGCAGGGTGCTGGTGGTCGTTGCCGTGAAATCTGGTTTGGTGCGCTCTATTGTCATGGAAGTAGAAACAGATTTAAAACCCGAATTGGTTGAACAGACCGCGTCGCTTTTGACCGAACGCCTTGGCGGATTGTCGCTTGGGGAACTCAGGGAGAACATCAGGGAAAGACTTAGCGGAATTTCCTACGGAGATCCAAAGCTTCTCGAACTTTTTGTCGACTCATGCGATGATATCTTCAGCGAACACCTGAATGAAAATATACATGCCGAAGGTACCGCTAACCTCGTGCGCCACCCGGAATTTCGTAATGTCGATGATATTTCCAAAATAATCGGCATCGTTGAGGACCGGACATTTCTGGCGAATATATTTGATTATAACGATAATGAGAAACCGAGTATTGCTATTGGTACCGAGATTAAGCAGGGGCAGGCAGGGGCGGTTAGCGTGGTTTCATCCACTTATAATGCCGGTACATCCAAAGGTGTCCTGGGGGTGATGGGGCCCACACGTATGCCTTATTCCAAGATTGTTTCGGTTGTTGAGTATACCGCGCGGTTATTATCGAAAATGTTGTCCAATTAGCTAATTGTTGAAGGGGAGATAAATTGAATTCTGATAAAGAAAAGCATGAATTAAACTCCGATAAAGCGGAAGAAGTGCAACAATACCGGGAAGCCGCTGAACAAAAATCCGACGGTGTTGAAAGTAACGATTCCAATGCGGGGTCCGAAGAAACCGAACCCATAACCGAAGCCAAGAAAATTGATAACTCTGAAATTAATCTCAAGAAGGGAGATGGCATTAACGGCTATATTGATGACAATGGAAAGGTTACACAGGTAATAACCCAGGATGAAGCCGCCCGGAAACTCAAGGAAGTGGAGGAAAAATACATCCGCCTGATGGCAGAGTTTGATAATTACAAAAAACGCACCGCGCGGGAATTTCAGGAATATTCAAAATCGGCTAAAAAGGATTTACTCTTTCAACTCCTTACTGTGGTCGATCATTTCGAACTGGCATTGAATACTGAATTGTCCGGAGATGCCGAAAGTTATAAGAAGGGAATTGAGCTAATATATAAGGAAATGGTAGATTTTCTCCACCGCCAGGGGGTTATGGAGATTGAATCGGAGAATGCCGAGTTTGACCCGAATATTCATGAGGCGGTAATGCAGACTCCGGATGAAGAAGTTCCGGAGGGATTCATAACCACATCCAC
This sequence comes from Candidatus Zixiibacteriota bacterium, assembly GCA_014730345.1. Classification (GTDB taxonomy): domain Bacteria; phylum Zixibacteria; class MSB-5A5; order UM-FILTER-46-8; family UM-FILTER-46-8; genus WJIJ01. The sequence goes on from WJIJ01000106.1 coordinate 1,473, forward strand.
TCAAAAGGGTTATAAATTGGGCGATAGAGTATTGCGACCGGCGAAAGTAATAATCTCCGCGGGGCCGCCTGAAACAGAAGATAAAAACGAAAGTAACTCCGAAGAATAAAGAAATTATATCTATTTTATATTATTACACAGGTTATATTTCGCTACTATATTCTCCGATTTACCCTATAGAATTTTAAATTTGATGCAATTCGATTTCGAAATTTAACTTTTCTTCTTCGCCAAATAAAAAAATCCCGAAAAAAATTAAAAAAATATCCAAAAAGTACACATTTGTGTTTGACAGCGTTTTCAAAGTATGCTATAGATTATGCCTAACTGAGAAGGATAAGAGGGTGTCCCGCTTCGGACACCTGTTCTATAGGAATAAAAACAAAAATATTTCTGATATGAGGTTGAAGTGTTAAATCAATATCATTACCAACAGGAAGGTATGGGTTCGGGTGAAATGACCAATTGCAGGAAAATCGCAGTAGCAAATCAAAAAGGCGGCGTGGGAAAAACAACTACCACCCTAAACCTTGGCGCGGCCCTGGCTAAAGCGGGTCGTAAAGTCTTAGTTATCGATGGTGATCCTCAGGGTTCTCTCACTGCCTGGCTCGGTTTCAACGGCGCAGTCGGCGGCAGGGAAATCGGAAGGGTATTGTCGGGAATGATTCCCTTCAGTGAAGCAATACGCGAAACCAATGAGGATAATTTATGGGCGGTGCCCACTAACCATGCCATCGTGCAGGTTGAACAGAGTTTAACCGTCAGCGAAAATTGGGAAAGGCTTTTAAAGAGAAAGATGGAGCAGTCCCCGCTGAGTTATGACTATATACTCTTCGATTGCCCAGCGGCTTTCTCCAGCTTACTCACCAACTACCTTACTGCTTCTGATGAAGTGATAATACCGGTTCAGACAGAAATTATGGCATTGAACAGCACCGTGAAGTTTTTGGAAAAACTCGCTCAAATCCGTCGTGATTTGAATCCCTCGCTGAAAATATGCGGTATACTTCCTGTAATGTATGATGGCCGCACAAGGCATTCGCACGAAATATTAAAGAAGATGCGTGAAGCGCCCAATTTGAAACAATATGTTTTCTCTTCGGTAATACGTAAGAATGTGCGGCTTACTGAGGCCCCGTCTCGTTTTATACCAATTTTGAAGGCATCTCCTTCTTCTTATGGTTCTATTGATTATCTGCGCCTCGCCGCTGAGCTTATAGCCCAGGAACCGGGCGGAAAGCCTAAGGCGGAGAACCTTCTCAAGGAAGTACCCGCTTCCAAACTTGTGGATGACGAAAAAATCCTTGCGGGAGTTGAGTTGGAAACCGAGGAAGAAGAAATATCTGCCGAACTTCCGGCGATGCGCGGTATCGATGAATAAGGCTCTGTCAATATATAATTAGCTAAAGGATTATAGCTCCTTATTTAAGCCCCGTTGAAGAAAATCATGATACAATTTTCTTGACAACGGGGCATAATTTTATATAATGAAAATTTATGGTTGGATTTGAATATGCCCGATTTCCATACAGATCATGAGATTAGCGTGATTGTCGGTTTGGGAAATCCGGGCGGCAAATATGTTCAAACCCGTCATAATATCGGTTTTAGAATTCTCGACAGGTTAGCCGCCGATAAGCCGGTAAGCTTTAAAGGCGGCTCCCCGGATTATGAGATAGCGGATTTTCGCGTTAAGTCGCGCAATATTCGATTGATTAAGCCGATGACTTATATGAACAACAGCGGGATCGCGGTTGCTCATATCGTACGTTATTATAAAATCGCCCCGGAGGAAATCCTCGTGGTGTGCGATGATGTGAACTTGCCGTTAGGTAAGATACGGGTTCGATCCGGCGGTTCGGACGGCGGGCATAACGGCTTGAAATCGATCATTGAAAATTTAGATGATAGAGATTTCCCGAGAGTTAGGATTGGAGTAGGACCTCAACCGGAAAAAATGGCTCTCGAGGATTTTGTACTGGCCAAATTCAGCCAGGAAGAGAACGTAGTACTGGATAAACTTATAGATAAAACTGCTGAAATAATTTACGGTATAATTAACCAGGGAATCCAACGCAAGATAGCGACATATAAAATAGAAGAAGATAATAAACAGTAACAATACTCCTTGCTTGTCTAACCATGGCAAGCCGTACAGCCCGGGAGGAGGTGAGAAAATGAACAAGTACGAGACTACTATTGTTCTCGATGTTGGTTTAGACCAGTCCGCAGTAGAAAACGAGATCAGCAATGTGGAGCGTATTATCGCCGGAAAAGGCGGTAATGTAATCGAAGTTGAAAAGTGGGGAGTCAAACGGTTTGCCTATGAGCTGAAAAAGCGTCATCAGGGAAACTATATCCACATCAAGTTCGAAAGCGACGGCTCGGTACCCAAAGATCTCGCCAGTCAATTTAACTTCAACGAGAATATTATCCGTTATCTTACAGTTGTCAGCGAGGAAGCGGAAGGGTTAAAAGGCGCTCTCGAAAGACAGAGGACGGAAGAAGAGGGGTCGGTTTCCAGAGATGAAACCAGGGATGATTATAGGAGAAAACCTTCAGTGGCTTATTCCGAGCAATCGTCGTCCGGTGATGAGGATTCGACGCCCGATGATGAGGATGAACGTCCCCAGCCCGAGGCGGAATTAAAAAGCGAAGGCGAAGAGAAAACTGAAGATGATAAATAGCTCGAATTATGAAATATAAGAGGTAATTAATAGATGGCTAATTTCTCAAGAATGAAAAAACGCGGACGTCAGAAAATGGGTTTCGGTTTGGAAACCCGGCGTAGAAAAGTATGTCGTTTCTGCGAGAATAAGGTCGATTATATTGATTACCGGGAAGAAAAGCTGTTAAGGCGTTTCGTCTCCGACCGCGGTAAGATTATTCCGCGGAGGATTTCCGGTAATTGCGCTAAACATCAACGGGCAGTAACCAGGGCCATTAAACGCGCCCGTATGCTTGGTTTGGTACCGTTTTCGGCCGAACCTCTTCATTAAGAAACTATTTGGAGCCGGTGATTATGGAAAGCGAAAATGCATCGCCGAAAATACTGCCAATTGCGTTTTTCGTTATCGCTTTAAGCGCGATAACTGCCGGAGTGCCGGTATTGAACTATGTGGTTGGTCTGCTGGCTATTGCTTCCTATCCCGTGGTTGTTTTCGCTTCGGGACGGAACATGGCGGTAATGGTCGCTCTGATAAGCGTAGTGGCCGCCGCCCTCATAGGAGCCCCCTCGGCAGGATTCTCCCTGCTTTTAGCAGTGGTTCTGCCGGGTTTGATAATCGGTTTCGCGATGAGAACCGGGGCCCGGGCGGGAAGAACCATCTTTTGGGCATTCCTGCCGACCTTCGGCATTTTACTGCTTTTCATACTGAATTACGGCGTTTTCAAGGATAGTTTCTCCCTTATGGTGGATGAATCCATAGCCCAATTCGCCCAGCTTCCCGGAAACAACCTGGATCCGGAAACAATGAAAGAAGGTATAACGTCTTATGCCGAGAAGGTTTTCTCTATTCTGCCGGCGTTGATACTGCTTTCAGGGATTTTCAATGTATTTGTCGGCTACCTGATATCCCAGAAAGTGTTGACCGCCATGCGAATAGAAGTACCGCGTGTTCCGAATTTCAACAACTGGCGTCCGGACTACCGGCTGGTCGGAGTGTTCATACTGGGATTGTTTCTAACGGTATTCAAGCTTGCAGGAAGCGATTATGTGGGTTGGAATATACTTGTGTTCACCGGATTAATTTATTTTGTTGCAGGACTGGCTGTGGTGGAAAGTTTCTTTAAAGCATCGAAGATTCCCCTGTTTTTCAAGATACTTTTTTACGCGGGGGTATTTTTCGCCCAGCTTTTCTCGCTGGTTGTACTGGCGGGAGTAGGACTCTTCGACAGTTGGTTTAATTTCCGCAGCAGGTCTGCGGAGTAGATTGATAGTGATTATCAGGAGTAGATATGAAAATTATTCTAAAAGATGATATCGAGACTCTGGGTGAGGTAGGGGAAGTCGTTTCCGTCAAGGACGGTTACGCCCGCAACTACCTTATTCCCCGGAACCTCGCGGTACCCGCATCCAAGGGCAACCTGCGGACCATAGATGAAATACGTAAACAGAAGGAATTCCGCGACAATAAGAAAAAACGTGAAGCGGAGAGGGTTAAAGACGCCATAGAAAAAATCTCCTGCACCGCTGAAGTACTCGTTGGCGAAGAAGACCGTGTATTCGGGTCCGTTACCTCATATAATATTGTCTCCATGCTCGAAGAAAAGGGTTTCAAAGTTGACCGCCGCAACGTGGATTTGGAAGAACCTTTAAAAGCGCTGGGAGTATACACAGTACCGGTCAAGATTGAAAAAGATGTTGTAGCCAATCTGAAAGTCTGGGTTGTGAAAAAAGGCGAGAAGGATTCAGGATTGTCAGATACTTCCGTGGAAGAACCTTCCGAAGAAATTTCGGAGCAGAATGAAACGGACGATGACCAGTAGTCTTTGTTTTAAATTATGAGAGTGTGATTATATGGATATGATAGAGGCAAAAATCAATGGACTTGCTCTTGATGTTACAACCAATTCCCCGGTGGTAATAATATCGCCGATGGATTCGGAAAAGATATTGCCGATATGGATTGGCCATTATGAGGCATGGGCGATCGGGATGGAACTTTCCGGGGTCGTTCCCAAAAGGCCTTTAACGCATGATTTACTTAGCTCAGTCTTGAACGCCACCGGAAACAGGATCAGCAGGATAGAGATTACCGAGCTTAAGGAACAGACGTTTTACGCCATGTTGCATATCAAAACGGAATCCGGAGACGTCAAAGTTGACGCCCGGCCGTCCGATTCAATCGCCCTGGCATTGAAAAACAAGGTTCCTATTTTTGTAAATAGCGATTTGTTTTCTTTGTCCGCGGACCAGAAGAAAATGCAGGGTCTGCCCTCCAGCGAGGAATCCCTCAAAGAGCGGTTGAAAAAAATTAATCCGGAGGATTTCGGTAAGTACTCATTGTGATTTTAGCAGTAAGGTTGTACAGTGGTTAAGGAAGTTTCCCACCGTTACGCCAACGGTATGAACCGTTTGGCGGCAGGTTGTTTGTTAATCCTATCGTTGATTATATGCGGTTCCGCCAATTCCCAGGGATTGGATAATGTCGCCGGCACTGACCCCGAGGCGGGTTTGAAAAAGGCGGTCGGCTCCTTCGAACGCGGTAATTACGAACGGGCATTAGAACTTTTCGACCAGCTTATTATCTCTTTCCCCGATGACGTTCGATATTCGATTTTCGAGTTTATGAAAGCTCGTGCTTTGCTCAAACTCGACAGGCTTAACCGGGCCGAAGAAAACTTCGAAAATTTTGTCAATGAATTTCCCGGTTCCAGGTATATCGGCGACGCGCTTTTGCTGTTGGGTGACATACGCTTTCTCAAGAACGACCCCTACGGAGCCGCGTACTATTATATCCAGGCCTATGACCGTCTGGAGAAGAGGAAACTCAAGGAGAAGGCAAGGGTATCTTTCGCCGGCGTTGTTCAGAACCACCTGTCACTGCCGAAAACCGAAAAACTTGCTGAGAATGTGGATAGATATGAACTCGCGCCGGAACTGCTTTATATGAAAGCCCGGAAGGAAACGGCTGAAGGATTCCTGGAAAGGGCCGGGAATACCCTGGAGAAAATCAGGGAAAAGTACCCAGGAAGCAAATACGCAGATCCCGGCAAAGGTGAGTTGACCGGGTTGCTTTCGGGGGCGTCGGAAGCTTTCACAATCGGCATATTAGCTCCGCTTTCCGGCGGGATGTCCCAATTCGGGGTGGACATGCTCCGAGGCATTAAACTTGCCCTCGAAGAATTCTCCATCAGTAATCCTTCCACTCCCACCCGTATCGAAATATATGATAACTTCGGAACCCAGAAGGAAACTATAAACGGCGTGGAACAGCTCGCGCGTGGCGGCGTGGATGTTATCATCGGCCCCCTGAAAAGCGAAAACGCCTTTACCGCCGCGGGTTTGAACAAGTATCTTGATATACCGTTTATTGTGCCGGCGGCGGCCGCCAACGGCATCGCCTCTATTTCGGAGAATATATTCCAGATTACTCCCAATTCCGAATTCATCGCCGAAGCAATGGCGCGGTATGCCATGAATGATTTAATGCTTGATGAATTCGCCATAATCACCCCCAGCGATGACCTCGGAGAGGACATTTCCGCGGCTTTCGCCCAGAA
>WJIJ01000107.1 GCA_014730345.1 Candidatus Zixiibacteriota bacterium
CGGGATCTCTCCTGCTTTACCTAATGCAACCTTGGTGAGAAAAGGCCCCACGCCCTCATATATCACCACCGATGATAATATTACCGTGCTGATGGCTATCCCGATTTCAGGATGCCTTTCGGTAACATCGAGAGCCAATCCAATAGCCACTCCCGCCTGAGGAAGCAAACCCAATCCTATATTTTTATACACGCGCTTTTCAGCGCCAAATCTCATTCCGGCCCAGTAGGAACCGATGTACTTACCCACCGGTCTCATAACCAGATATCCCAGCCCGAGCAATCCCAAATGGCTGAGGGCGCCGAGATGAAGGCTGGCTCCCGAGAGTACGAAAAAGGCGATATAAAACGGCATCTCCGTTTGCCGTAGTTCGGCATATATCAAACGGTGCATCATTGAAAGGTTATTGGTGATAGCCCCGATTATCAGGCAGATAATAAGATGCGAAATCCCGAATGTTTGCCCGGCCCCGATACCGATAAGCAATCCGGCAATAATCACCAGCAACAGTTCGGAGATATCTTCAATTTTACGCTCCCAGTACGTAATCATTACCGCTACCGCCACCCCTATGACCACCGACAAGACCAACTCCTTCAACAGCATCAGGGAGACGCTTATGAGAGATTCGCCCATGAACATGGAATAACCGGCGAAAAATATACGGAACACAACCAGGCAGATAACATTATTCAGCGCCACTACCGCCAGAAGGGAATCGGTCAGGTCTCCATGGGCGTGGTACTCGCGAATAACCAGCAGTGTTACCCCCGGAGCGGTGGCCATACTTACCGCGCCGAGCAAAACCGAAAGCCCGAAATCATTGGAGATTAAAACGGAGATAAGGAACACGAAAATGAACGCCCCCAAACTTTCGGCCAACGCCATGAGAATCACCTTTTTACCCATGGCTCTCAGGTGGTGTATCTCTATCTCCCCGCCGATGGCGAAAAGTATCAAACCAAGCGCGATGTCATTAATTATATGTATATCCTCAAGAGTAGACGATGAAACCAGCCCGAAGACCGACGGCCCGATAACCAGCCCCACAACCATGTAGCCGGTAACTTTGGGGATGCTGAAACGGTGAAATAACTTTCCTCCAAGTACCCCGAGGAGGATTATAGCGCCCACGCTCAGGAGTTCATATATTTCCAAAAGTAACGCTCCGGTTGAATAAAGGTTTTGCCAGTTTAAAATAGCGGGGAGAAGATGTCAACAAGTTAATGTGTCGAGCGGGAAAACGGGCTGTCTTAGATGGATTAGCGGTCTTTTTCGTCAACTATACTTATCAATTTATCGCCCGCCCCGGGTTCGATCTCATCCTCGGCGGTGATGATATTCAGCTTTTTATTTTCGGTAATGATAAACAGGGGGATTGCGCTGCCGCCGTACATCTTTTTATAGGATTCGAAATTGAAGTTTTCCTTGATAACCGTCTTTTTTATTACCGCGCCGGAGTTTAGCCGGGAGCATATCTCGTCGAAATTGGCCCGCTTTTTGAAAAGATACCTGCCGTGCATATGCTCCGGCCCGCTCTTTTTGCCGGAATTTTCTTTTTTGGTGGGAGGCAGTTGATACACATTGGACCTGCCGAATATGTCCCTGAAATGCACCGCTGCCAGCGTGTTAACCTCGTCGTTGGGCGTCATCGCCAGCATCCTGCCCAATCCCTCGAAAGGAAATTCGTTCAGGAAATTCTCCGACAGAAAATCGGCGTATTTCGCGGTGCACCCGACTTTTCGCGCGGCGGAAACATTGGACCAGTTCGAGTCCACCAGCGCTACCCGGAATCCCTCATCGCGAACCGCTCTGGCAATTTCCCGGGCGCATAGCTGGGCCCCGGCGAAGAATAACCCCTGCGGATCAGGCTGGGCCACCTTGAGCAAACGCGCCGCCAGGGGAGCGGTTAATCCATAAACAGCCACCGTACCGATGATAACCTGGAAAATCAACGGTACCATCCCTCCCGCGCCATCATAGCCCGTGCTATTTAAACTGACCGCGAACACCGATACCACCGCCGCCGCGACTATGCCCCTGGGCGCCATCCACCCGATGAATACCTTTTCATTCCATTTCAAATCAAGACCTATCGTTGACAATAAAACCGACAGCGGACGCACAAGTACTATCAAAAACGCGACGAACAGCCAGTTAGTGGTCTCGAAAAGCATCAACTGCTCCATGGATAACCTCGCCGCCAGTATAATAAACAGGCTGGAGATTAATATGACCCGTAAATTTTCCTTGAAGTCGAGAATATGCTTTATGGAAACGAACCTCTGGTTAGCCAGGGCAACCCCCATAACCGTTACCGCCAGCAGTCCCGATTCGTGCTGGATATAATTCGACGCCGAAAATACGACCATTACTATCATCAGGGACATAGGATTTTGCAGGAAATCGGGTACGAGATACTTCTTGAGCATCAGCACTATTACTCCGGCTCCGGCCGCTCCAATCAAGGTTCCTAAAATACCGGCCTTGAAAGCGCCAATAAGCATAGCGCTGATACGGCTTTCCTCGCTTCCGATGAGAATCACCTCGAGCACAAGCACCGCGAGTACCGCGCCGATAGGGTCATTTATAATTCCCTCCCACTTGACAATTGAACCCACTTTAGGTGATGGCCGCACCTGCCTTAAAAGCGGTATAATTACCGTGGGGCCGGTAACCACCAGGATAGCCCCGAGCAGTATGGATAATCGTAAGTCGAAACCAACAATATAATAAGACCCCGCCGAAGCGAGTACCCATGTAATAGGTATCCCTATTAAAATAAGATTGCGTATCGCCCCGCCCCCTTCCCTCAACTCCCGGAACTGCAGGCTCAAACCGCCTTCAAAGAGGATTATGGCCACCGATACGGATACAAGCGGGAACAGCAGTTCTCCGAATAATGAATCCGGGCGGAGAATTCCGGTTATAGGGCCGGCGGCAATACCCGCTATAAGCAAAAGGAGTATTGCCGGTATATGAAACCGCCACGCGAGCCACTGGGAAACTATACCCAGCACTATTATGCTCGCCAGACCTGTGAGCATTTCCTGAGACAAATCTTCCCCTTCGCTAAAATAACATTATAACGGTTAATATCGCTGAATAACAAGCGATTGTTTACGCCCGTGAACCTTTTAACGTCTCTTTGTCGTATCCCCAACCCTTACAGGATGGCACGTCAATAAAGATAAGTCCGGTATCTTCCATCGCGGTTAATTTGAGAACTTTTTCCTCGTCAATGCGCGCCTGGTCGTTCTGATTCAACAAGGTTGAGTTAATATCGAGTTTCCCCGATGTCAGGTAGACAAAAGCCCGTCTGCCGTCTCCCTGGTCGAATTCAATACTTTTGCCGGCTTCCAGCGATGAGCGATAAATGGTGGCGTCGGCATGAAAACTTACCGTGTTTTTGATTCCCTGCCCCGAAGCCACCGGAAAAAGCGTATTCTTCCATGATTCCGGTGAATATTTTTTCTGGTCATATCCAGGTTTAAGTCGCGGTTCATCGGGGTAGATCCATATCTGGTAAAAATGCACCGGTTTATCGTCGAGGTTGAATTCCGAATGGGTCAACCCCGTTCCCGCCGACATCCGCTGGACTTCGCCCGGCTTTATCACCGCCTTGTTGCCCATACTGTCTTCGTGGGTTATTTTTCCATCGAGTACTATGGTAATAATTTCCATCTCCCGGTGAGGATGAGTGGGAAATCCTGTCCCCGGTTCGACAACATCATCGTTAAAAACCCGCAACGCCCCGAACTGTATATTATCCGGATTGAAATAATCGGCGAACGAAAACAGCCAGTATGTTTTCAGCCAGTTAAAATCGGAAAAATGCCTTTGATTGGCTCTAATAACTCTTATCAAATAATCTCCTTTTAACCGAACTTAACCCGCCCCTCCATATTCCGGTTCCCAGATTCAAGAACGCGGAGATTAATTATAAAACAGTTTGTAAGTGATTCGGAAATTACGGCCCGGTTCGGGAATAATCGACTTTATGCGGGAGAGATGATTGCGGTACTCGGTATCGAATATATTGTCCACCGACAACGATAAGCTGTGGATGAAATCGCCAACCGGCCGGTGATACTGGAGATAGCTGTTCAGTAGCATATATCCCGCCGTCGGTTCCTCGAACTCGTCAACATCGTACTGCCCGGCGGCCATCTGGGATTCGACACCAAATGTAATATTCGGCCACTTATGTTTCACTCCCACCGAACCTTTCAGCGGAGGTATCCGGGGAAGCGGTTTATCAGTATCCTTAAAAATCCCACGGGTACAGCTTAATGAGCCATAAGCGGTAACCTTACCGGTAACATCAATCTCCACCTGGCTTTCGATTCCGTAAATCCGGGCGGAAACGCCGCTTGAAGCATAGACCGGAAGGAAGGTGGCATAATTGATTCTTCCCGTATTGCGGGGGATTATATAATCTTCCAAATCGTTATGGAATATATTCAATCCGAAGAAGGCGATGTTGTCCTTGTAGTAATAGAAAAACTCTGTCCCAAAACCGGTTTCGGCATCGAGCTCCGGATTGCCTGTTTCGTAAGAATACGCCGCCAGATGGGGCCCTTCGCTGAATAATTCCTCAATTGTAGGCACGCGCGATGATTTGCTGACATTGACACCTACTGAAGATTGCTCGCTGATTTCATATAAGCACGAAACCGACATTGAAAATGTGGAAAAAACCCTCTCGCGAACATGACCTATTGAGGCGTAAGGTTTCTCATGATCCGGGGAAATACGATCGTAATTAAAACGCCCGCCGAACTCGAAGTTAAAGCGCCCTGATTCTATTATTTCATAAACAAACATCGAAGTATTTACTGAAATCGAAGGAGGATTGAACACATAACCTCCGACCGTGTAATCCCGGTGTTCCATCGACAAACCAACAGCGCCATAGCTGAAAATTCCAGCATCATCGTGATTTACATCTATCCTCCCGGAATAATCAACAATCTCGAATTCAGAACCAATAAGCCCGTTTGACTCGAGTTCCTTGTGCCTGTAATACACCCGGCTTAAATCTATTTCAATCTCCCTTAAAAATCCGCTGTCAATATCATATTTCGCGCGGGCATTATGTCTTTTCTTATACATCTCAATATCGACTCCATTCGGATGCCCGCCGATAAAACCCCCGGGAATACCGTAATCGAGGTTAAATTGACGGTACGCGTAACCGATGAAACCGAAATCATTAATAAAACTGCCCCCGACACCGAAATCTAAATTGTCCGCATCCGAATTTTCGAGGGTTCCCACCGGGGTGCGTATATCACGGGAATTGCGCCGGTTAAATTCACCTTTTACCACAAACTTATCCAGCGGAATTTCCGCCGACAGCGACCCGAGATAACCCCTGTTGGCCGTCTCCGTGTAACTACCCAGAACACCGTAAAACCTCGATGGCTGTTTTTCGGGAATGTCATTGCGGATTACATTAACCACCCCGCCGATGGTAGTGCTCGTGTGGAGCAGTACCCTCGGTCCCCTTATAACCTCGATTTTCTCCACCGAAAACGGTTCTATGGTAACCGCGTGGTCCGGAGATGTAGAGGAAAGGTCAACGGTCTTGCGCCCGTCCTCGCTTATCACAACCCTGTCTCCCCCGAGCCCCCTTATCACCGGTCTCGCCGGCGCCGGCCCCATGGAGCGCATTGCCAGACCGGTCTCATCCTTCAGGGTCGATGCCAGCGTTAATCCTAACTCCTGCTGAAGCTCGGTCCCCTTAAGGGTGGAGCTTTTTTCCCCGAGTTCTTCGAACTTACTGCGCGGCTGGTAACCGACTACAATCACCGGATCAACTTCAATAGCCCTGGGCATTAAATACACGGCACTCGTCTTTCCAGGCTCGAACCTTAAAACCTGCCATCTGTCCCGATAACCAACCCTCGAAAAGGTCAC
>WJIJ01000108.1 GCA_014730345.1 Candidatus Zixiibacteriota bacterium
AGTCGTAGCCCGCGCGGTGGAAAGCTCCCAATTGGAAGGAAATTCGGGAGTATTAATGGGAATATTGTCAGTATGTCCTTCGATCCTGATATCATTGGGAATTTTGGTCAGTATCTTGGAAAGTTTTAACAGTATTCCCTGAGCTTGTTGTTTTATGTCTGCCTTTCCGGTTTCAAAAAAAGCTGATTCGGTGATGTGTATTACCAAGCCTCTCTGGTTAAGTTTCATTTCTATATCTGAATCGAGGTTTTCATTTTTTACGAACTCGGCGATCTCCTTTTTAATAACCCTTAAATCCTTGATTTTCAAAGGGCCTTCACCACCAAGAGAAACATCGCCCTTAAGAACTTCCGGAGAACCGTGGAGGATTACATTAAGCGCTTCGGACATCGCGTTGAAACGTTCGGAGTCTATCCGGGACATGGAATACATAACGATAAAAAAAGCCAGGAGAAGCGTAATAAGGTCAGCGTAGGTCAATAACCAGCGTTCGAGGTTTTCATGGTCCTCATCTATTTTCTTCCTGGGCATATTGCTGATCAGGTCTTAATTTCCGGGGTTACAAAAGATGTTAACTTGGTCCTGATTATCCTGGGATTGTCTCCCGATTGAATCCCGAGCACTCCTTCCATAATAAGGTTGAGGCTTTGGACTTCATCCTCATGGCGCCTTTTAAGCTTATCACATATAGGCAAATACACTAAATTAGCCAGGGCAACGCCCCAGAGGGTAGCGATAAAAGCCGCCGCAATGGAAGTTGCCATTTTGCCCGCGTTACCGGTATTGGAAAGGGCGTGTATCAACCCCAGCACCGTTCCAATAATACCCAGCGTGGGCGAAAAGCCGCCGAGTTTTTGGAAAAGCATTATACCGACTCTGTGCCTTTCGGTCAAATTATCGATATCGCGCTCGAGAATACCTCTTAAGACCGTAACCTCGGTACCATCGACCACGAGCTGGACCGCTTTGTGTAAAAAGGGCCTGTCGATTTTCTTCAGGTATTTCTCCATACCGAGAATGCCTTCTTTCCGGGCAGTCTCCGCCATCGACACGATTTCATCCACCAATCCCTGATTGTCAAGCTCTTTACGCGAGAACGCGATTTTTAGGAGATTAGGGATATTGCGCAGATTTGAGATAGAAGTGGTAATGGTGGCCGCCCCTAAGGTGCCGAAGATAACCAGCAACATCGCCGGGACCTGAAATATCGCCGACAGATGGCCGCCTTCCATTGTATAAGCTGTCAGAATCGCCCCAATGCCGATTACTAAACCGCCGATAGTGGCAATATCCATAACATTTCCTTTATAAACAAAAGGTTGAAAATGCCAATGTTGTTTACTTAAGGTATCGGCAATTTCGATATATGCTTAAATGCCCTGACATTTCTCATCAAAGAATATTTATTCAGGAATTGAAAAACAGAGCGAGAATTGTAGATTAATCCTCAGTTCTTCTCTTGGGACCAACGCCATATTCGTGGAGTTTGTTGCGGAGGGTTCGAGTCGTAACGCCGAGTATTTCCGAAGCGCGGGTTCGGTTTCCGCCTTCAGCCTCAATAGTCCTCAATATAAGCTGTTTTTCCATCTCATAAAGCGACACTCCCGGCCTTACCCAATCCAGCTCGATATTTTCCTGTGGGGCTGTTATCAACTGGGGCGGGAAATCCTCTACATCCAACCTGTAATTTTGGCTGACCACAACCGCTCTTTCGACGAAATTCTCCAATTCACGCACATTTCCGGGCCAATTGTAGTCGCAGAGCATTTTCTTGGCATCTTCGGTAATTCCCTCGATGTTTTTTTCGTTCTTCCGGGCGTAGAGGGCCGCGAAATGATTTGCCAGAAGGGGGATATCTTCGATTCTCTCAGCGAGAGTCGGTAAATTTATGGGGATAACATTCAACCTGTAATAAAGGTCTTCGCGAAACTGCCCCTTACGGACTTCATCCTTTAAGTTTCTATTCGAAGTAGCGATTATCCGAACATCGGTTTGAATGGTCTGTCCGGAGCCAACCCTTTCGAATTCCCTCTCCTGGAGTACTCTCAACAGCTTGGCCTGCATGGAAACGGACATTTCCGAGATTTCATCGAGTAGCAATGTTCCCTTGTTGGCGATTTCGAAACGCCCTTTAACCGCCTTTACCGCCCCGGTAAAAGCGCCTTTTTCGTGACCGAACAGTTCTGTCTCCACCAACCCATCGGGGAGCGCGGCGCAATTCAACTTTATGAACGGATGCTCCCGTCGCGGGCTGTTGTAATGAATACCGCGGGCAACAAGTTCTTTGCCGCTACCGGATTTTCCGGTGATAAGCACCGATGCCGAACTGCGGGCCACGGTCTGTATCATGTCGAAAACCTGCTGCATTTTAGGGCTTCTGCCCACGATATTGGAGAATGAATACTTATCTGACAGTTCTGTTTTAAGGCGTTTGTTTTCGGTCTCCAATTTCTGGAATTCAAGGGCGCGGGCTACGACCAACTCGATCTCATCCGGAGAAGTCTTCTGACCTTTGGTCAGATAGTCGAAAGCGCCTTCTTTCATGGCAGAAACCGCGCTATCAATGGTGCCATAAGCGGTCATGAGAATAACCTTATAGCAGGGATCGACGCTTTTTGCCGCCCGCAGTACTTCCATACCATCGGAGCCGGGCATTTTGATATCGGTAATAACTAAATCGTATTCGACCTTTTGAAGGGCGGTAATCGCCGATTCGCCATCGGCTACGCCGTCTACTTCATAACCGATTCTATTTAACGTTTCCATCACGAATTCACGCATCAGTGAATCATCATCCGCCACTAAGATTCTCGCACTACTCAATTATAATTAACCTCCTGCTGTGATATTTATCCATCAACTCACCTCTGCCGGAAGCGTGATAACAAATCTCGCCCCCTGATTTTCGCCGGGACTCTCGGCAAAGATACTGCCGCCATGCGCCTGTACAAGCTTCTTGACGATCGCCAGGCCAAGGCCGGTGCCCTTTTCCCTGGTAGTGAAAAACGGTTCAAAGATATTGCCGATCTGCTCGGCGGTCATACCCTTGCCCCTATCTTCCACCGCGATACTAAGTTGTTTATCGTTCCTCGACAAAGCAATTTTGATCTTTCCACCTTCGTGAGATGCCTGGACCGCGTTTTGAATCAGATTTATAAGAATCCTCTGGAAATGATCTTTGTCCAGAGGGTATGTTCCAATTTCATCCTGGATATCAGTTTCCAGAGTTATGTTCTTCTTATCAAGGTCGAACGATATATTAGCGATTACATCAGTGACAAAATCATCGAGTGGAACGTCATGAAAACGCAATTGCGGTTCCCGGGTAAATTCCAGCAAACCGTTTACCACCCGGTTAAGGCTGTCAATTCCGCCGGATATTTTGTTTATCAGTTTACGCCGAGGATCATCTTCCGGAGTATCTTTATCGAGTAACGATGTAAATCCCGCGATTGCGCCCAGCGGGTTGCGGACTTCATGGGCGATGGTAGCGGCCATCTTGCCCAGCGCCGCAAGGGTCGAAACCCTTCTCATCTCCTTCTCAAGCCTCTTAATCTTGGTCAGGTCATAGAAAACCTCTATGGCGCCGAGAACTTCATCATCAGGGGCTCTCAATAAAGATGTGGAGAATCCTACCTGCATGAGATTCCCATGGGCATCGGCAATTGTTTTTTCCTCATTTGAATAAACGACCTTTTTTTCGAGAGTGTCCCGGCAACCGGGTGAATATCCGGTCCCGGAGTTGATTTCCGCCCATTTAGCGCCGAGGACGGAGTTTTCATCCAATTTTAGAATTTTTTGAGCGGCACGGTTAAATAGCCGGACACGCCCTCCGGTGTCCAATACTACAACCCCAGAGTTAAGATTTTCTAAGATATTTGTTAGATATGAGCTAATTCTGTCCTTTTCTCCCAGGGATTGGCGTAATTCGATGTTTGTTTCCTGCAGTTTCTGGTTCAGGGTTTCAAAGCGGTTCTCAAGCTCCCGGTAAGCGGCCTGGAGCTGCTGGGTCATCCTGGTAAATGATGAAAATGAATCGGTGGGGTGCTTGATGTTTAGTTTTTGGTCGGTTCTGGCTTCAGTTTCAGACATACAACTTACTTCTCGGGATGACGGACAATCTTAATTCCGGCCCTTTTCATCTCATCGCCGGTTTTATTTTCCAGCACAATTATTTTTGCCAGCAAAGGGTTCAACTCGTGATTAAAAGCGTCTATAAGCGTCCTGAGAATTTCAGGATCGCCATTATGGGCGATATAATCCTTGCGGGCCCGCTCGGTTTCCCTGGAAAGCTCCACAAGTTCATCAGCGACACGGTTTTTGCTCATCAGGCGCTGGTTTAATTCGTTTCCCCTCACCCCTGATGTTAAATCCTTGTAGATTGTTTTGGAATAATCGATAAACTCGATATATTTCCTCAAAGTACGGGAGTGAGATTCTTTTATCGGGGTAATATAATCGTTGACTTTTTTCATAGTTTTCAAGCCTAAACCAAGATTGGTTATATTTCAAGTAAAACTGAAGGGTTATATAAATTTTATTTCAATGCTTTTACAGCCGGGACAGCAGCTCAGATTTCTTTTCTTCGAACTCCTTGTCAGTAATAATCCCTTTATCCTTTAATTCACCGAGTTGGCGTATCTGGCTGAGTATCCCATCGCCGTTTTCTTGCCCATTATCGTTATCCAATTCATCCGGCAAGTTTTGCGCTTCCGGCATATTGTTCTCATTAACATCGTACTTTTCAAGTTCGCCCTCGATTGATTTTATCTTGTTGCGCAGGCTGTCGATTTCAACTTTGAGTTTGCGTTCCTTGAGGGCTTTTTCCACCGCCGCTTTTAATTCGTTGAGCTTAAAGGGCTTAATTACATAATCATAAGCGCCCAGCCTGAGCGCTTTGATGGAGGTTTCGATAGTAGGATATCCGGTCATTATGATTATGGGGGTATTAGGGTCAATATCGCGCATGCGTTTCAAGGTTTCCAAACCGTCAATACCGGGCATTTTTAAATCGACCAGCGCGACATCCACATCGTTATCAGCGCTATGCTGGATAGCCGCTTCGCCGCTTTCAGCGAGTGAGACATCGTATCCCTGTTTTCCTAAAAACTCCTGCAGTAAATCCCGAACAAAAACTTCATCATCCACAACCAGAATTCTATGGTTCGGCATATATTTTAACTCCTCGGTTCAATGCTGTACATATCAAATTATATCACACGGGATTTAGTGAATTCAACACTTTCTTTCGCCGAGATGGCTTTTTTTATTGTGGCGGCCATCCGGGTTACTTTGAAAGGTTTTTCCATGAAAGCGACGGCTCCGAGACGGTATGCTTCATCCCTGATATCCTCTGTGGGGTAACCAGTTACGACTATCACAGGCGTATTCGGTTTTTTGCTCATTAATTCCCTTACCACCGAAAGCCCATCGGCTTCGGGCAGTTTAACATCCACGATCGCCGCGTCGAAATCCCGGTTTCCGATATATTCCAGCGCGGATTGGCCGGTGTCGGCGGCAATTACGCTGAAACCCTTTTCAAGGAAAAAATCGTAAAGCATGTCACGTATCATCAGGTCGTCGTCGATTATCAAGATAGTTTGATCACTCATATTCCCCCCATTTGTTCAATTACCCAACCTTTTGCCCAAATATGGCAAAAATCCGGTTCTCCCGGCAAGCCAGAAATCAGAAGCTTTCCATGGCTTGCTGTTCATCCTGATAAATTTCGAAAATATTGGAAAGTTGGGTAATATCAAAAACTTCCTTTACATAAGGCGCTAATCCGGATAGCTTTAGATTGCCCTGGTTCGAACGCACATTTTTCAAAATTGATACCAGAGCGCCTAAACCGGAACTGTTGATGAAATCGACTGATTGGAGGTCAAATATCATCTTGTTGAACTTATCCTGAATAAGTTCATTTGTTGCCGATTTAAGCACTGTTGAACTTTCCAGGTCTAATCTGCCATCCAGTTTTAACACCGCAACGTCGCCATTGACCCCTTTTTGTATCTCCATTTTATCCTCCAATGAAAGTTTAATGCCACATGCTCTAATTCATGATGGTTTCTTTTTGTTTGTTTTTCTCCAGCTCAAAATTTTTCACCAGGGAAACTGAAAACCTCCCCGTTTCGTTTATCTCATATTCCACATTATCGGCAAATTTGCCGGCAATCTTCAATCCGCGGCCGCCCGGGGCGTAAATTCCTTCAATTTCGTACTTTTTCCCGGCATCACTAAGGTCAAATCCGTTCCCCTCATCCTCAATTACCACTTTAATACAGTTTTTATCAATGGTGCATAAAATGTAGATTTTTTTATTGGGGTCTTCCTTGTTTCCATGCCGGTAACTATTAGACACTATTTCGGATATGGCTACCCTGAAACGATAGCTATCGTTTTCTGAAAGAGGAGTGAGTTTTAAAATTGATTTAAGAAAATCATCGGATATAGCCACACATCTCTTGGTGTTTAGCATTTCAACTCTGTAATATTCGACCGGGCGTTCGTTCATCACATCTCCAACACATTTAATTATTCTATGTCAATTACCAGAAGGGTTGTGTCATCAATCTTATCTTCATCGACCATATATTTCTGAAGTTTCTCATTGACCTTTTGCAGGAAAGCCGGGGATTTTTGCTTACGGAAATCATTAATGAGTTTTTTGAATCCCGCGAGCCCAAGCATCTCCCCTGCCGAATCGAAGCATTCAAAAGCGCCGTCGGTGTAAAAAACGACCCTGTCTCCACTATCGACTTTAATTGAGCCCGCCTTATAATTAAACTCAGCGAACTGGCCTAAAATTATGCCTTTTGCCTTCAACTCCTCGAAATCATTACCGTGTTTCCTGGAAATATATGGCGGTGGATGCCCCGCATTTATGAAAGTGAAGGTTTTGTTCTCCAGGTCCACATCGACGAAAAACAGGGTAACGAACATATCGCGGGTTCTATCGGAATCCTCACACATTAGCTGGTTGACGGAATTGATCAATGTGGCCGCGTCTTTTCCATTGCGATATTCCGCCCTGATAAGGGACCTGACCGAACTCATCATCAAAGCCGCCGGAACTCCCTTATTGGTCACATCGCCCATAACCAGCGCGAAATGTTTATCGTCCCTTTTTATTATATCATAGTAATCGCCCCCGACCTGCCTCGCGGGAGTATAACTCGCGTCAATTATCGCCCCCGGTATTTTCAGCTCGAGGTTGGGAAGCAGTGCTTCCTGCACCAGCTGACCCACTTTCAGTTCGTGCTCCATCTTCTGGTTTTCGATGGTAAGTTCAAGAACCTTGGCGTTATCAATCGCTACCGCGGTGAAATGAACGAGCATGGAAAGGTTGGCGACATCGGTATCGCTAAAAACCCCGCCATCATTTTTATTAGCGATGACAATCGCTCCTATAGTCTGTCCTTTTGAAGAAACGGGCGCTACCAGAAGGCAGTCAATATTAATGGAATCACTGCCGGTATCAAGATCCCGATGAGCGTCATCGAAAAACAGGATATCCTGGTCCGCAATCAGTTTTTCCAGCAATCCATCGCCTTCTTTGGTTTTCCACTCCTTAATCAATACGGGGTCAAGACCCATGGAAACCTTGGTGACGTAGTCTTCTTCTTCTTTAATAAGAATTCCTCCCACTTCGCCTCCGACCATTTCCAGGGCCAGTTCGATAAGTACCGACAGGATGGTATCAACATCGAGAATCGATGTAATCATCGCCCCGAGACGGGCAACGTTATCAAGGCTGAACTGCAGAGATTCAATCTGTTTCTGGAGTTGCTGTACCTGTTCAGCGGGATTATTTTCTGTTTTAGCGGTTCCGATAGAATGCATTATTTTACCAGGTTTCCAAAGTTTTAACTTACCTTAAATATCGGCAAACTAAGAGAACCCCTTTATAAACTAAATAAGACCGCGGTAAATTAGTGATATAATACCAAGGTAGAATTGAGAGTATCGATTAATTTTTCTTTCAATTCCGGTGGTGAGATTATCCTGGCATTGGGGCCAAATCCAATTATCCAACGCAGGATTTCCTCAAATCCAGACGCTTTCGCGCTGTAAATCACGGCTTTATCATTTAATATCTCTATTCTTTCATTGTGATGATGAGTACCGGAAAGGATTACCTTTGCCGCTTCGTTGCGGAACTCAACTTTAAATTCAACAGGATTACCGGTATGAAAAAGCCATGAATTATGAAAATATTTTTGGACGGAAAAGCCGGGCAGGCGATTGAAATGATTATCTACTGGATTAGCTTTGTGAATCCGGTTAAACCGGAAAGTGCGTATTTCTTTTTTCAAACGACAATATGCTATAAGATACCATGAGTTCCCGCGAAAAACAATCGAATAGGGATCGACCTTTCTTTCCCTTATGCCGGAAGTCATAGAATCATATTCGACATTCACCGAATATTGCCTATTTATCGCGTCAACTAAAAGCTTGAAGATGGGGTCGTCGAAATCGGGTTTGAAACTGATTTTAGGATAGACGACAAGGGCGTCGGAGTTTTTCAGATAATTATCCGAGTGGCTCAAATTGGCATTGATTTTAGCCCTTATACTCTTATTCAACTCCTCTTCTTTCCCGTAGCCGGGAAGAGCGCAATTTTCAAGAGCATTATTGATAAAAACTAATTCATCCGGAGCGAAATTAAGCGATGGCAAAAAAGCCTTTTGGAGTAATTTATAACCCCGGTCATAATATATGGGAGCGCCCGCGCCCAGCAATGTGTTTAAATCCCGGTAAATCGTCCTTTCGGTTACGCCGCATTCCTCGGCAATATCCCTGGCATTCAAACCGCGCTTATGCCGCAGAGTATCCAAAATAAACAATAGTCTCGTGTACTTGTTCATAGTCCTTTCAAGCCAGAGAACGGGATCAGATATATGCATTTTATATAAACAACTAAAAGAGAGCAAACATTTTAGGGAAGTATTGTATCGGGAACACCCAATAGATTATTGAATTAAAACTCCAGAATTCTTCGGTCAAATTATCGAGAATCATCCGCGATAACTTAAGGCATTGTCTATTAATATATTACACAAATATTGAGAAGTAGTTAGCACGGCACTATCTTTGCGAATTAATCCATCAGCAGGAAACTCTAAAAACACCAAATCATTAATAGGAGGGGACAAGATGTCCAGAATTTGGTCCTGGCTTTCCAATAAGGGAAGCATAACGTTAAGAGTGACATGCGCTGTGGCGGTTATAGCGGCGATGTTGCTGGCTACCGGCTGTTCGCCGAAAAAGCCGGAAGCGCCGACATGGGATACTAAATGGAGTATTCCATTAACTAATAAAGCTTATAGCATCGAAGATATTTTCGATGAACTGGATGAAGACAATCTGATAGTAGACGCAAATGGCGCGAGAATCGAGATAACCGAAAATATCGATTCTTTTGAGGTGGATGAATCCACTTTAAGCTCCACCGCCATCAACCAGAACTTTAACAAACAGCTCGGGAATATCGACCTTGATGCTCCCGATCCGGGCGCGCCGATTGAAACGCCCCTGGCCGACTTTCTGCCGCCTACAGGCGGAATAGTTCCCGACGCCAACTTCACTGTAAACAATACCTTGCCGGCTTACGACTCCTATGACTGGGTCGTTGTCGAATCGGGAACTCTCTATGTCAAGGTTACCAATAATCTTGGTGTAAATATCGACGCTTTGACCATCGAGGTCCGCGATTCCACCACTAACAGCCTTTTAGGTACTTTAACCTATCCGGGGGGAGTAGCCTATCAGGCTACGGCCACCCAGTCCCTGGCTCTCAGCGATACGGTACGAAACCAGTTTAAGACCGTCGCCAGCGGGCATACCCCGGGCGGCGATGTTTCCGGCTTCACTCTCAGCGAATTGAAGTTGAAAGTGGAATCTTATTTCTCGAATGAGATAACAGTTTCAGCCGCACGGGCGGAAGTACCGGCTGTTGAGAAAAGCTACAACCAGGATGTAGCCCTGGCAGATGACGGCAACGTGATCGAAGTCGCCCAGATAGGTTCGGGAACGATGACCATGACCGTCAATAACCAAACGGGAGTAGACGCCGGCTTTACGGTTAAGGTGCCCAGTTTTACAAACAGCTCTGGTGATACTCTTACATTAACCTGTGAAGCCGACGCCAGTGAGAGCGTAAATGTAACCCAGAACCTGGCCAATTACTATGTACGCCCCGAGGGAAGCAGTAGTCCGCAGAATATCTCCGTATTAGTATCCGCGGATATCGAGTCCTCGGGAACCACAAAGCGTAATGTGAGCGCGGCGGATAATTTTAATGTTACCACCCAGATATCAGCGTTGAATTTCTCCAGTGTAACGGGCAACATAAAGCAAACTCCGGTTGATATCGAGACCCAGACCATAGACGTGGATATTCCGGATGGTATGGATGAAGCCCAGTTAACCGATGCCTCATTGAGGATAAAATTCTACAACAGTTGCATGCTTCCGGCCAATCTCAATCTTACCCTGACCGGAAACGCCGGCACCACGCCGTTGAATATTTCCGGCACCATCGCTGGAAGAACATCCGGTTCGACCCAGCCCCGTGAAACCGTAATTACCGTTGGCGGCGACTCTCTCGAGGCATTCCTGGCTCCGCCGGTGCCTGCCAATATCACCGCTTCCGGTTCGGCTACTTTCAGTCCTAATAACGACTACGGAACGGTTCGGTCGGGCGACCTCATTTATGGCGACGTACTGGTAAGTTCGCCGCTGGCGTTCAAAATAGCCGATACCGCTGTAGTCGATTTGGACATTGAATCGGAGGAAATATCCGATGATGCTCCTGATTTCAGCGAACGTGTTCATATAATGATAGTCAATTCTGATATTACCAGCGAGCTTCCCGTAGGCGCGCAGGTTACTATATATATTTCAACTCTGCCTGACGACCGTATGTACACCGATACCCAGAATACGGTGGTTGTTGGTCCCATGTCGCTATTGGAAGCTCCAATAGATACTCTCACCGGTCGTTCTAATGGCCGTACCAGTTCCACTTTTGTGGATACCCTGACCAATTCTGAAGTAGGTATTTTTGATAACCCGACCGTTTACATCGGTAAGAAGGTATTGTTGACGACCGCGGGTGATGATGGAATCGAGATCCAGTCATCCGACTCACTGATAATCAATTCATCGGCCTATACCGAAGTAACTCTCGGCGGCGACGATTGGTAAACCATACGGGATTCAAGAAAAAAGGAGCTTTAACGATGTTACGAATAAATCAATTCACAAAATTCGCCGCCGTAGCGGCGGCGGTACTGGCGATGAGCCTGGTATTCACAGCGGCTGAAGCACAGGCCTACGGCGAGTCCAATGCGCGCGCCCTTGGTATGGGCGGCAGTTATAACGCAATCGCCAGGAACTACCATTCAATCGACCACAACCCGGCTAACCTTGGTTTGGACGGCAATAAGGGTATCTCGGTGGAGTTATTTTCCCTCGGTACCCAGCTTAAAAACAACGCATTTAGCTATGGCGACTATAACAAATACACAGGGGCTTACTTGACCGATGCCGATAAGCAGGATATCCTGGCCAAAATACCCGCCGAGGGATTAAACCTGCAGGCCCTCGCCGAGGGTGGAGCCGCGAGTTTCTCTTATGACAACTGGGCGTTCTCCATCAGCGGTTACGGATATTCCTCGGTTTATCTGCCAAAAGATCCCATGGAGCTTATCCTTTATGGAAACGCGGTAATCTCCGATTTGGAATTGGATGATACCGAGGGAGAAGCGTGGTCTGTAGCCGATATCGCCCTGGGTTATGGCCGCCCGGTGAAAACCTGGAGTGGCGGTGAACTCGCGGTTGGCGGTACCGTCCACTATCTGCGCGGTATAATATATGAGAAGATCACATCTTCAGAAGGTTATGCCACCACCGGTGACACCGCTATTTCCGCCGCGGGCAACATTCTCGTAAAATCATCCACCGGCGGTTCGGGTTATTCATTCGACCTCGGTTTGGCTACCCGCTTCGAGGATAAGTATTACTTTAACTTCGCTATCCTCAATCTTGTTAACAAAATCAACTGGTCGGATGAAACTGAGATAACAGACTATAGCTTCCGCATGGACGCGCTTAATTCGAATACAATGGATGATGACAGCCTTACCGTAAGCGATGATACTTCCTATGCCATCGAATCGTTCGGGCAGAAGAAACCCGCGGTAATAAAGATGGGCTTGAGCTCACAGCATTACGGTATTCTCTGGGCGGTCGACTATGAACAGGGATTCTCGCGGAGCGCCGCCAGCTCGGTTAACCCGAGGATTTCCGGCGGTATTGAATACCGTCCGCTCAGGTGGCTTCCGCTCCGTACAGGGGTTTCCACCGGCGGATTGATAGGAGGTTATGCTTCCTTCGGTTTTGGGCTTGATTTCGGATTATACAAATTCGATTTCGCCCTGGCCAACCAGGGATCGCTGTTACCTAACGGTTCGAAGGGACTGTTGTTCTCCATGTCTTCCGGTTTCAATTTCTGATAAATCCTCTAACCGGTTGAAAAATAGATTCCGAGGGTTCCGGTCTTTCCCGGAACCTTCGGCTTTTACCGGAGGTTAGGACTTGACTGAATTAGTAAAAATAAAACTATTTCTGTTAGCGATTATATCGGTGTTTGTATTCTATAGCAACAGTGATTCTATGCCTCCCCACCCGGACATGATGAATGGATTAAGTCGAAGTGGCGGAGAGATAATCCAATACTTCAAGGCATTTCCGGATTTCGAGGAACGGGGAATTAATAATGTTTCCCCAAAAATCAATTACACTGGTTACAGCCGGGGATACACGAGTTCCGGGAAGTTCCTAACCATACTGGTTGAGTTCGCGGATGTCCCCTCATCAGTAGATGAATCGTTTTTTGATTCCCTCATTTATAATGATAATTACGGTACAGTCCGCGATTATTACGATGAAGTATCTTATGGCAAGTTGAATATCACAACGGCTGATTACCCATCGGATATAGGCTGGATAACACTACCCGAATCATGCGGGTACTACGCAAATGGGAAACATGGATTCGGGGGATACCCTAACAATGCCCAGAAAATGGTTATTGATGCGATTAATCAAGCCGATTCCATGATAGATTTTTCAAAATATGATAACGATAATGATGGCGAAGTAGATGGTATAATAGTGGTCCATTCCGGCCCCGGCGCGGAATTTACGGGGGAGAATTACCATATATGGTCTCATAAATGGCAGATACCGCCCACATTTAAAGACGGGGTATATATTGAGGATTATACCACAATGCCGGAATATTGGGAATCCCCGGGTGATATGACCATCGGCGTATATTGCCACGAGATCGGCCATATTTTAGGTTTGCCGGATCTTTACGATTTGGATGGTTCATCGGCCGGTATAGGCGTATGGTCCTTGATGTCCCACGGCGCGTGGAACGGCGATAAAGGAAGTTCGCCGGCCCATCCCGACGCATGGTCCCGGATAAAGCTTGGGTTCTGCCGGGCTTTGAATATTGATGAGGAAATCAAGAATTGCGGCATAACCGCGGTTGAATCGGAGCCGGAAATATATCGTTTATGGAAAAATGGAAAATTTGAAAATAGTTATTTTTTAGTTGAAAACCGTCAAAGGATTGGTTATGATAGTGCTCTCCCTGGCGAAGGTTTGTTAATCTGGCATATAGATGAGAGCCAGAGCAACTGCAAACGCGAGTGGTTCCCAGAAAGCGACTCATGGGGTCATTACAAAGTTGCGTTGGAACAGGCGGACGGGAATTGGGATTTGGAGAAGAATAACAATCGAGGCGACAGCGGAGATCCGTTTCCCGGAAGTAATATGAACTCCGATTTCAATCGTAAAACATCGCCGTCGAGCGATGACTATGAAGGAAGTCTTAGCGGAGTATGTGTGGAGAACATAGTTAGTTATGGTGAAGAAATTTACGCGGATCTCTGGGTATCGACATACAAGGAACTCGAAGATTTGAATACGGCTTATGAGATGGAAGATTCATTCATTGCGCAAAACTACCCGAATCCTTTTAATGGTGAAACCGCTATTACCTTTACTATACCGGAACCGGACAGGGTTACTATTAGAATTTTTAACTTAAATGGTCAGGAAATAAGAAAATTAGCCGATGGTTATTACAGTGCGGGGATTCATCAAATCAAATGGGATGCAACAAATTATACTGGCAAAAGTGTCGCGTCGGGATATTATTTCTACCATTTTGAAACTTCCGAGAGAACTTTAACTCGAAAGATGGCTCTAATTAAATAGAGGCGATTTTGTATGGCTCAATCTAAAAAGAAAAAAAAGAAAGAAAAATCAACTGCAGATCCTAACAGCAAGGGAATGCCTGATTCTCTCCCGGAGCCCCGGGATGATATCGAAACCAGGATAGCCAAGATTAAGAAGGCTTTTCGCCCCAACAAGGACCGCGGGGATTTGAACAACGGCAGTACCGTCGTAGCTAAGAAGATTAAAGCGACTAAGAAATCCAAAGCTTAGACTCATACTCCGGTTATTTTCTGAATCAAAACACCTGGATTTATATCCAACAGTAATGTTCCGCGCCGAATTTCTTACGGTAGGAAGAAATCGCGAAGCCTGAACAATATCCTTGCGATGAAACTATATTCAAGTTAAATTGCCGAATTATTAATTTAACAGCGGGTGTAAGGAATATGAGAAACTATAGATTCAGATTGACGTTACTGATAATATTACTAAGTTTATTTATCCCTTTAGCGGCGCAGGCCTCCGACGCGGAAGGAATAACAACACTGCCCGAGGCCGAACATACTGATATCGGTTCGGAACTTCCATTGTGGAGCATAATTCCTTTCGTGGGGATATTATTATCTATTGCAATTTTGCCCCTGTTGGCTCCCGTCTTCTGGGAACACCATTTTCCCAAGATATCATTCGCCTGGGCGCTGGTTTTCGCCATTCCATTTCTGTTTTTCTACCGAGTAGACGCGATCCATGAAATTGTACATATATATATAATCGATTACATACCATTTATCATACTCCTCTGGGGCTTGTTTACCGCTTCGGGCGGGATTCTCGTGCGAGGTACTATGGCAGGCAGTCCCAAAGTAAATTTAACCTTCCTGATTATCGGCACTATCCTGGCATCCTGGATGGGTACTACCGGGGCGTCGATGTTGTTGATTAGGCCGTTAATACGCGCCAACCGGAAACGAAATTACAAAATGCATACTATAATATTCTTCATCTTCCTCGTTTCCAATATTGGCGGTTCGCTAACCCCCCTTGGCGATCCTCCCCTGTTTTTGGGTTTTTTGCACGGTGTGCCCTTCTTCTGGACATTTAATCTATTCCCTCATATGTCGGTTTTAGCGCTTATGCTGTTCGCCATTTATTATGTAGTGGATATGATACTTTATAAAAAAGAGACCCGGCAGATAGAAAACGAAAATCCGGAGCCTATAAAGGTGGAAGGTATTCACAACCTTATTTTTCTCGCCGGTATAATGGGCGCGGTCCTGCTTTCCGGGGTTTGGGAGGCCGGTGAAATGAACGTGCTCGGTATTCATGTGGGAATCCAGAATATTACCCGCGATGTATTAATTGTAGCCATGGGATTGTTCTCCCTGTGGACAACCTCGAAGAAGATTCGTTCCGACAATGAATTTACGTGGTTTCCGATTAAAGAGGTTGCATATCTTTTCGCGGGTATATTTATGACAATCATACCGGCATTAGCTATGCTCAAAGCCGGTACCCATGGTCCCCTGGGTTTCATAGTGGAAATTGTCCGGGAACCATCTCATTATTTCTGGATAACCGGTTCGCTTTCGGCATTCCTCGATAACGCGCCGACTTACCTTACATTCTACAACCTTGCCGAGGGAAGATTGGGAATCGCGGATGCCGATGTCGCATCGATTCTTAACGGCGCGTTGAATGGGAATTACGCGGTATTTATCGATTATTTGAAGGCGATATCCGCGGGGGCGGTTTTCTTTGGAGCGGTAACCTATATAGGCAACGCGCCCAATTTTATGGTCAGGTCAATTTCGGAAGAATCGAAAATCAAGATGCCTTCATTTTTCGGCTATATGCTATGGTCGGTAGGTATCCTGGTTCCGCTATTTATTTTAATTACGCTTATATTCTTTAGATAAGGAGAAAAACGATGTTTAATAAAATCATGGTGCCTACCGATCTTTCGAATCGTTCATTGGAGGCATTGAAATATGCCGTTGACCTCGCCAATAAATATAACGCCAAGATTACGCTGTTGCATGTAGTGGAACGCTTTTTGAATAAAGAAGAGATGGTAATGCTCAGGGTCAGCGCCAGCGATTTTGAGGAAATGCAGAAACAAATGGCGCTTTCAGCCAAGGAGATAATGGAGGACGCGCTTAAGCGTATCGGCGCCCCGGATGTGGAACATAAATTGCTCCTTCGCGAGGGGAGCAAACCCCACCGGGTGATTATGAAAACTGCCCAGGAGGAGGGGATGGACCTCATCGTTATCACCACCAACGGTCGGACGGGGTTGGATGAAGATCTTCTTGGTTCGAACGCCGAGCGAATCGTTCGCCATTGCCGGGTCCCGGTATTGACCATACGCGTGGATGAGGAAGATTAAAACCGCCCTGGCATAAAATTTTTAAGCGTTATACATTATTCTATAAATGTAAAAGGAGACTTACCAACAGGTAAATCTCCTTTATAATTTTATATATGAATTCTATTAGAAATGTACGATGGCCGATAAGATTATATTGTGGGTCATCTCCTTGTATTCGAGATTGTCGACATAGTTATAAGTTCCATCGGTAGATTCATAGTTATCCAAAGTTGCCTTCAACATTCCCAATTCGTAAGCCGCATCGAACCAGATATTACCCACTATGACACCAAAACCGCCGGAGAAGAACAATCCAGTAGTTTTCTCCTCGCTTAATGGATAAAAGGGATTTTGAATTAATGGATCGGTATGGAATCCGAGACGTACGGGGAAAACATTGCTTTCGGTGATTACCAGGTATTCCAATCCGACACGGAACTGGGTGGTGTTGTCATATTCGGCTGTATAAGTCGTATCATTATCGACATCCTCAATGTCTGTGTTCGAATAGGGCCTGACATCGACATCGGCGGCAAGAGTCAGGTTATCATTAGGTTGAAAAGAAATACCGAAACCGAAGGTCATCGGGAACTTAAATTTATATTCGAACTCGGTATCAGCCGGTTTCCATTTCTCGGTCAAGCTCAATGGGGTTTTGGCAACCGCGCCGATTTTGAATTTATCAAAAGTTGCCAACGCGCCAATGTTAATATTGAAACCGGAGAATTTAGCGAGGTTATTGATGTCGACATCGTTGTTGTCGCTTGCTTCGTAATCGAGTGTATAGTCAACGCTGCCGGTCCAGATATTAAAAGCGGCCCCGATAGCGAACTCGGGCACTATCTGTATAGCGGCCCCGGGTGAGATAACATCGACGCCGCCCTTATATTCCTGCGTCAATGTTGAATCCTGGTAGAGGTCGTAGAGGTCAATCAAACGCTGGTAAGCGGCGGCAACGACGATATTATTGCTTCCGGCTGTCAGCGGAAAGGC
>WJIJ01000109.1 GCA_014730345.1 Candidatus Zixiibacteriota bacterium
CGGCTTTGCAGTACTTGTCTTGCCATTGACGTCGTTTGCCCAGGTTAACTGGACGCGGCATACGCGCTTGTGTCAGTTTATCCCAATCCTTTTAACGCATTTACAACCATTGAGTTTGAACTGCCGAATGCATGCCAGGTGAGCTTAGATATCTACAATATTGCCGGCCGGAAAGTGGATGTTCTGGTCGAAGGATTTCATAGCGCGGGCGTACACTCAGTCAATTGGGATGCTTCTTCTTACTCGAGCGGTGTCTATTTCTGCAAATTGAAAGCAGAAAACAGAGTGTTTACCCATAAGGTGGTCCTCATGAAATAAAATGTCCATTGGGGAGAGTTACAAACTCTCCCCTTGTTTATATGCGGAAAACCACGGTTTTAATCTCCAAATTTTTCCGGAGATCATTTAAGAAAATCTTTAAGAGACTCAATATATCTCCGGGGGGCTTCATACTGGGGGACATGGCCGATGTTATCGAGTTCGACAAGCTCAGCGTTTGGTATCGCCTCCCTGGTTTTTCTTCCTAATTCAGGATAGTTGCCCAATGTTTGCGCGACTTCGGGGGAGACGCTGTTTTTGCCCAATGCCGTGCGGTCTCTCTGGCCGATTATCAAAAGTACCGGCATCTGTAAATCACCGAATTCATAGAGCACCGGCTGGGTGAATATCATATCATAGGTCAGTGCTGAAACCCAGGCGATGCGTTGATAATCTGCTCCCCTGGTCCATCCCGCCTGGATTTCCAGCAACGGGTCGTAAGCATCCTTCCATACGCCGTCGAAATAGTTTTCTTTCATGTATGCTTTTATCATTTCCGGCGATTTTCTTAATTCGCCCTGGTACCACTGGTCAATGGTCAAATAAGGTGCCTTGCGTTTCCAATCCTCTAAACCTATAGGATTTACCAGGACCAACTTCTCGACCATCTCCGGGAACATCAGGGCGAAACGGGTGGATAACATACCGCCCATGGAATGTCCGACCACGGCGGTTTTTTCAATATCAAGGGATTCGAGGAGTTTCCTGGTATTTTCCGCGAGGATGTGGAAGCTGAACTGGTAGTACTCCGGTTTGCTTGATTTTCCGAAACCTATCTGGTCGGGCGCGATAACCCGGTAACCTTCACCGGTGAGGAATTCTATGGTTGACGCCCAATATGCCCCTGAGAAGTTTTTGCCATGGAGCAATAGGACATTGCGTCCATTGTGATTAGCAGGAGATACATCCATGTAGACCATTTCCAGGCGTTGTTTCTGTGAATAGATTTTTAAAGTGTCGGTTTTATAAGGATATTCGTAACCGGTAAGGCGGGAATCAAAGCCTTCATTATATTGGGACGAGTTGATGTTTTGGGTAAAAAAGGCTGAGAGGAAAATAATAGATATTGCTAATAGGGTCCGCATAGAAAACTCCCGGATAAATTCATTGTTTTTTTAGTTATTTGAATGCGCGGCGGTTTAAAAAGTACTCTTGTTCCATAACTCATTATAACATCACAACCGCGGGGTTGGTTTCGTTTTAAACGGTAATGTAATGCAGATAAATTCAGATTTCTGCTGGTGATAATTTACTCATTTTGCTCATATCAGAAATTTTTACGGCTTGAGTATAAGAGTTAATATTAATTTGTCGAAGTTAGAAACAAGAGAAATGTATTGCGCCTGGGAAGTTGTCCATGTAGGACAACTTTTATTCGATGAAGCATTTTAATAATACTGCAATATAGCGATATTAATACGGGTGGATATAATGAATTTAACCGGCACTAAACTGGATATCGAAGTGAAAAGGGGATTTTCGGTATCCGGAGATGAGGTTGAAGCTGTCCGCGAATTAAGTACGCAGATAAACAAGGCGGATGCTTCGGCTGTTATTGTATTTGTATCTTCGAAGTATGACCTAAGAATAATCGGGGATGAGCTCAAAAACGCATTTTCGGTTCCGGTGATAGGCTGCAGTACTTCGGGGGAGGTAACTCCCGATGGCTATGGGGAGCATTCAATCACCGGAGTTAGTTTGGCCAGCAACCGATTGAAGACCTACTCGTTCGAAATCGATGGGCTTCGCAACGGGAGTTCCGCGCGTATGGCGGAAATTGGGGAGCAGGTACGGAAGTTGAGGGAAGAAGCCAAAGCAGAGAATCCTGATATTAAATCGTTTGGGCTTTTATTAATTGACGGGCTTTCTGTTATGGAGGAGCATGTCATCGGCCATCTTTATGGAGCGTTAGGCAATATTCCCATAATTGGAGGTTCGGCCGGAGATGATTTAGGTTTTGCGGAGACTTACGTATATTCGAATGGCGAATTCAAATCAGATACGGCGGTTTTCACCCTCTTTTTAACATCTCTGCCTTTTAATACTTTTAAAACGCAACATTTTGTACCCACTGAAGAGAAGCTTGTGGTGACCGAGGCGGAACCGGCGAAGAGGATTATTACCGAGATTAACGGAAATCCGGCGGCGGAAGAATACGCAAACCTTGTGGGAATGGGAGTAGAGGAGTTGAACCCGACGGTATTTTCCAATAATCCGGTGATGTTGAAAATCGGCGGCGATTACTATGTGCGCTCCATCCAGAAGGCCAATCCGGATGGAAGTTTGACTTTTTACTGCGCGATTGAAGAGGGATTGGTCCTGACCCTTGGGAAGGGAGAGCATTTGGTAACGAATCTCGAGAAGACCCTTGCCGAAGAGACGGCGAAAATTCCGAATTACAAGTTCATCCTTTGTTGCGAATGTATACTTCGCAGGCTGGAAGTACTGGATAAAGCACTTGTGGAAGATATGAATTCGCTGATTAAACGCTATAATGTAATTGGATTTCACAGCTACGGCGAACAATTCAATTCGGTGCATGTCAATCAAACATTCACGGGATTCATTTTAGGGGATTGAGCTTGCCTGATACCGGTAAACGAGAAGAATATACTCGAGAGCTTGAAAATAAAATAGCCAGCCTCGAAAAAATTAACAAAGCCCTGATGAAAAGGGTGGAGAAAAGTATCGACCAGTCTGCCGACGCTTACTCTCTTTTCGAGTCAAATATCCTATTGCAGTCAACAGTGGAGAAGCGCACCGGCGAACTCGCCGAGACCAACGAGCAACTCCGCCGGGAAATTGAAGAGCGAAAGCGAGCCGAACAGGCGCTTTTGGAAAGCGAGAAGAGGCTCAAGGTGAAGCTTGATTATATTACTGCCACTGAAGGCGAGGTTGGTGAAATAATCCTTCAAGATCTGATTGAACTCGATGACTTGCAGTTGATACAGGATGCGTTCGCCCGCGCCACCGGTGTGGCTTCGATAATAACGGATATCGATGGTAAGCCGATAACCCGGGCGACTAATTTCTGCGGCGTATGCGAGATGGTGCGCGCCACCGAAAAGGGGAATGCTCAATGTATCAAATCGGATAAGCTCCTCGGTGAGAAGGCACAACGGAGGATGAAACCATCATACGAGGAATGCCATAGTTGTGGTTTTATAGACGCGGCCGCCCCTATAATCGTTGATGGCAAATATATTGCTACCTGGCTTATTGGACAGAGCAATATAGGCGGGGTGGATAACGAAAGGATTGTAAAGTATGCCGGGGAAATAGGCGCCGACCCGGATAAGATGCTGGAAGAATACAACAAGATGAGCAGTATGTCATTAGAGCGGTTTTCGCAGGTGCTGGAACTTTTGTGGATACTTGCAAAAGAGATTTCGACTCTCGGCTACCATAATCTGGAGTTAACCCGGGATATCGCCAGCCGCAAGCAAGCGCAGGAAGAATTATTACGGGCCAAGAGGGAAACCGAAGCGGCTAACCGCAGGCTTGAACAGAGTATCGAACACGCCAACCGGATGGCCATCGAAGCTAACGCCGCCAGTATCGCCAAAAGCGAGTTTTTGGCGAATATGAGCCACGAAATCCGCACTCCGATGAATGGTATAATTGGAATGACCCAACTCGCGCTGGATACCGAATTAAACGAAGAACAAAGGGAATATATTAATGTTGTCAAGAATTCGGCTGAAAACCTGCTCACGATAATAAATGATATCCTTGATTTTTCCAAGATTGAGGCGGGACAGTTAAAGCTCGAAAACATCGAGTTCTCCCTCAGGAGGGTTGTGGAATCGGCACTGGACACGCTCGCGGTCAAAGCCCACGATAAGGATTTGGAGTTAATATCGTATATCGCGCCCCTCGCGCCGGATTCGTTAATCGGCGACCCGACCCGGTTGCGCCAGGTAATTATCAATCTGCTGGGCAACGCTATCAAATTTACCGAGGAAGGCGAGATAACGGTAAAAGTGGAATTCCAGTCCGAGCAGGAGGGCGGTCCGATATTCCATTTCTCCATATCGGATACAGGCATCGGTATTCCTGAAGACCGTTTGGCGGCGATATTCGATGGGTTTACCCAGGCGGACGGTTCTACAACGAGGAAGTATGGCGGAACCGGCCTCGGGACAACGATTTCCAAACAACTCGTAAGCATGATGGGCGGAGAGTTGACCGTTGAAAGCCCGACAAATCCGGATCCGGGCAAAGGAGGACCAGGTTCGACTTTTCATTTTACCGCCAAGTTCGGTTACCGGGACGGTGATAATATAGTGAAGATCCGCGATGAAATAGAGATGAAAGGTCTGAGGTCATTGATTGTAGATGACAATAAAAATAACCGTTATCTCCTGAGCGTAATTATGGAGAACTGGGGATTTAAGGTGGATACCGCTTCCGGCGGCGATGAAGCCCTGTATCTTATTAATAAATCAATTTCTCACCGTAATCCCTACCGGCTGGTAGTGCTTGATTCCAAGATGCCCGGTATGGGCGGATTCGAGCTGGCTGCGGAGATAAGGAAAATGCCCTGGATGGCCAACTCGGTTCTAATTATGCTCGCTTCCAAGTATCAGGAAGGGGACGCCGCCCGTTGTTCCCAACTTGGAATCAGCAAATTCTTGCCCAAACCGGTTAAACAGTCCTCTCTATTCGATGCCATACTCGAAGAACTTTATAATACTTCCGGCAGTAAAGAAGAACAAAATCATAGCAAGGCCAAACCGGGAAACCGCGATGGTATACGGTGTCATATTTTGCTGGCCGAAGATAATGCTATAAACCGCCAACTCGTCATGCGGGTTTTAGAAAAACGGGGGCATACGGTAACGGTTGTTGAGGATGGCCGGGAAGCGTTGTCGGCAGTTGAAATGGAACAGTTCGACATGATATTAATGGACGTCCAGATGCCCCGCCTAAACGGTCTCGATGCCGCTAAGGCGATCAGGGAAAAAGAAAAGGGTACTGGTAAACATACCCCGATATTAGCCATAACCGCTCATGCCTTGAAAGGCGACCGTGAAAAATGTCTTGCCGCTGGTATGGATGACTATATCTCCAAACCGATTAACGCTGAACAGCTATACAGCAAAATTGAGCAGTACTCATCAGGTGCCTGTGAAAAAAATGATGGAGGAGGCGATACCGGGCGCCAAAACAGGGAAGAGCCGGAACTCGACCTTTCAGCTATCAGGTCAAACCTGGGAGATGATTCAGAGGCGCTGACTGAATTGATAAGCATGTTCCTTGAGGAAACCCCGCAACAGCTTTCCGAAATCAATTCGGCGATAACCGGCAAGGATTTCGAAAAGGTAGCTCATCTTGCCCATTCCCTGAAGGGCGCGGCAGGCAATTTCAACGCCGGCGGTGTAATTAACGCGGCAAGGGAGCTTGAGATGGCCGCGAAGGAAGAAATTGTGGAAAAAGTGGAAATCCATTATCTCGAATTGAGAGCCGGTTATGACTCTCTCGTTCCAACCCTGAAAAGGATTAGAAGCGAGGAACGTTTGAAGGCGTTGAACTCCCAATAACCAGTTATACTTATAACTCACCTTACATTATCACCCCTCTCCCGGAACCGTATAATAAATAGCCGGGTTATTTAATGGTAATTATTGTTTGTTTTAATCCGGAGAGTGTCAGGATAAAATGGAAAAAGACCTTGTAAAAATTTTCAACAGGCTGAAATCGATATTGAAAAAATATGAAGACCCATTTAAATCCAAGGTAGATCTGGACAGCAAATATGACCTCTGGTCATTCAAAAAGTTTGAGATTGCCGGCCGTGAACGCGATGAGGTATATTTCGCCGGGTTGATAATCCAGAGCAAGTATGTTGGGTTTTATTACATGCCCATATATGTCGATGCATCGCTTAAAGATGTATTCGAGCCGGACTTGCTGAAGCTTTTAAAGGGTAAGTCCTGTTTTCACGTGAAGACCCTGGATGATAAACTTGAGGGACAGATTGAAGACGCACTCGAAAGCGGTTATGAGCTTTATAAGAAAAGAGGGTGGATTTAGCCGCTTTTAGAGGTTTCTCACAGGCAGGGGGTTATCGGCGTTGTTGTCCTTTTTGGTTTCATCCCGCATGATTTCACTCAATTCTTCAGCAAGGCTTTTGGCTTTATACGGTTTTAAAATCCTGCCGCTGAATCCATATTCCTTGTATTCGGCCATTATAAGATCGTTGGAGTAACCGCTGGAAACTATTGCTTTTATATCCGGGTCCAGCTCACGCAGTTTAGCGATAGCTTCCTTTCCGCCCATACCTCCGGGAATGGTGAGGTCGAGGATTACAGCATCGAAAGGTTTACCTGAAGTAAGAGCGTTCTTATATTTTTCGATCGCCTCCTCTCCGTCTTTGGCAAATTCTACATCGTAACCGATCCTGGAAAGGACATTTGATGTCAATTTACGAACCTGTTCTTCATCGTCCATAACCAATATTCTGCCCTCCCCGGAAGAAAGGGAATTGTGGCCGCAAATCGAAATTAAGTCTCTCTTTCTGTGAGAGGCGGGGAGATATATAGTGAACCTGGCACCGACGCCCAGTTTTGATTCTACGCCTATATGCCCGCCGTGCTTGTTAATTATCGAATAGCAGCCGGCAAGTCCCAACCCGTTGCCTTTTTCCTTGGTGGTGAAATACGGGTCGAAAATCCGGCCGATGTATTTCTCGGGGATACCCGTGCCCTCATCCTCTATTTCAATTTTGACATAATTGCCGGGGGGCATTTGCAGTTCGTTGCCTTCGGCCAATTTAACGTTATCCGCGGAAATTTTGATGATACCGCCGCCGGGCATCGCCTGGTCGGCATTTAAAACGAGGTTGTTAATTACCTGGCTTATCTGCCCCTCATCAACTTCGGCGAATCTTAAATCATCGGGGATATTGAAATCACAACGGACATTGGAACCGCTCAATGTGAACTTCGCGGACTCTTTGATAATATTGCTCAAAGACGCGAGATTCTTGACCGGCGCGCCTCCTTTGGAAAAAGTCAATAACTGCTGGGTAAGGTCGCGGGCCCGCTCGGCGGCTTTTTCGGCATCATTGATAAGTTCGTTGGTTTCTTCATCGATTTCATCATACTTGACCAGGGAGAGGTTGCCAATGATTGATGTAAGTATATTGTTGAAATCATGGGCGATTCCTCCGGCGAGGATGCCCACGGATTCAAGCTTTTCCTGTTTCTGCAGTTCTTTTTCGGTTCGCAATCTTTCAGTAACGTCCTCGACGGTTTTGATAACGGATATGGTTTTCCCGTTATCGTCGCTAACCGGGGATGCCATTACCCGGAAGCTCTTTACTTCACCGGCTGAGGTTATCTCGAAGATTTTTTCATGGGAGTTTCCATCTTTGAAAGTACTTATAATCGGGCAGTTTTCGCAGTTTCCCTGGGCGCCTTTGAAGGCTTGGTAACATACGGGATTTTTGGAGAAATCGGTTTCGGGATACCATTTCCTGATTACACCGTTGACGGAAACAACCCTCATATCCGGATTTATAAGCGCGATACCCAGGTTAAGGCTTTCCACTAAACTGCGGTATTTACCTTCGCTTTCACGGAGAGCGTCTTCAGCCTGTTTGCGTTCGGTGATATCGCGGAAAATCCCTACATGAATATCCCTGTCGCTCATTTTGATGCGCCCGCCGGAACTTATCTCCACCGGAATATGGCGCCCGTCTTTGTGAACCACATAGACCTGCATAAATTTACGGCCTTTGTCGGAAACCGCTTCACAGAATTTGTTTTTATAGGATTCGAGTTCTTCAGGCGGATGCAGTATCGACTGGTGTTGGCCTATCATCTCATCCCGGGACATACCCATCAACTCCTCGGCTCTTCTGTTGGTGTCGAGCAGGATTCCGGAATCCGGGTCGGCAACGAAAATGGCATCGGTTGCCATTTCAATTACGGTGCGGTATTTTTCCTCCGAGCGCATAAGCTCTCTTTCGGCCTTTTTCTGTTCGGTGATGTCGTGGTGAACACCCACGCATTGGATCGGCACGCCTCTCTCGTCGAAAACAAACCTGCCGATGCAGTGCTGAACTCTTATTTCTCCATCGGCGCGGATAATTCTAAACTCCATCTCCGTATTTTTCCGCTCCTTTATCATCTTCACGATATCATTCTTTACTCTTGCCCGGTCGTCGGGATGGATAAAATCCTGCATCGCGTCGCTAAGGTTCTCTACCGCGTCCGGGTCTTCAATACCGAAGAGCGCGTACATGTTTTTTGACCATTTAAGGGAATCATCGCGGATATCCCATACAAAGCTTCCGGCGCCCGCAAGTTTTTCCGCCTGGTTAAGGAGTTCCTCGTTCTTCTTCAGGGCATTTTCGGCAAGTTTGGTGTTGGTGATATCGATGATGTTTAAACAAACTCCATTCACGTTACCGTAATGAGAATGGACGGGATAGTAATTAAAATTTAACCACAGAATTTCCGAATCCTTGCCTTCTACATATTTGTCAACTGAAACCAGATCCCCATTCATTGCCCTGGCGAAGTTAGTTTTAAAGCCATCTAAATGTTCAGCGGGCATATATTCAATCAAACGGCTTCCCATCTCAATAGGGCGGCCGAATATCTTCTCCGCCCATTTAACGGCGATAGTATTGAAAGCCAGGAATTTTCCATCGGTATCGAGCAACATGAACGCCTGTTTGGTGCTGTTAAATATGGCGCTTAGTTTAGCTTCGGATTCGAGGAGGGCGCTTTCCGCTTTTTTGCGGTCGCTGATATCCCGGATAAATGCTATAAGCGCCATCTCCCCATGATATTTAATCCGGGCGACGGATACTTCCACCGGGAGTTCTCTGCCGTTCTTGTGGTAAATAACAGTCTCGTATCGCTCCGGAGCTTCATCCCCCCGGACAC
This sequence comes from Candidatus Zixiibacteriota bacterium, assembly GCA_014730345.1. Lineage (GTDB taxonomy): Bacteria > Zixibacteria > MSB-5A5 > UM-FILTER-46-8 > UM-FILTER-46-8 > WJIJ01. Next base: position 9,219 of record WJIJ01000109.1, read on the forward strand.
GTTTTTGGTAAAAATCGAATACCCGCGCCGATTCTTCAGATGGCATGAACTCGTTAAATGACCTGTCTATGAGGTCCTCGGGCGTCCAACCGCTGAATTTTTCAATCATGGGGTTTACATATTTATAGACACCGTCCTGGATGATAGCAATGCCATCGGTTGCCGATTCAACCACGGTCCGGTATTTCTCCTCGCTGTCCTTTATGGCTTCTTCAGCGTGAACCTGGACGGTAACATCCCTGCATATTCCAAAATAGCCCATCAATTCACAGTTGTCGTCGTAAAGGGGGATTCCATTGGTTTCAAAAATGATTGGATTGCCGTCCTTGCGGAGCATTGTATCCCGAAGTTTTTCGATACGTCCCTGCCTGGCGATTATTTGGCCGAAAACCCGGCCTACTCTTGATGCTTCCTCCGGCGCCATAAAATCGAAGGGGGTTTTTCCGATGACTTCTTCAGGGGTATAGCCTATAATCTGCTCGACATTATCACTCACCGATGTGTATCTGCCGTTTATGTCGACTTCCCATATCCAGTCGATGGATGAGACAAAGAGGTTTCGGAATCTTTCTTCACTTTGAGTTAGTTTCCGTTGAGCTTCTTTAAGGGAGGTTATATCTGACCATACGCTCGAGAAAATTTCACGTCCCTCCAACTTGAACACCCGCGTAGTTACCATGACATCGAGTATTCTGCCATCTTTGGTGCGGTGTTTGCTCTCGAAGGATTGTCCGCCGCTTTCGGTAACCTGGGCGATGTGGGCTTCAACTTCGTCCGCTGATTCTATCGCTTCGATTTCGGGAATCGTGATATTCGAAAATTCCTCACGGGTATAACCGAGGGTTTTATGAGCTTTATCGTTGAAATCGAGTATTCTCCCGGTGGCGCCATCGATAAGCAGAATGGAATTGGGCGACTGCTCGAATACCGCCCGGTATTTGCCTTCATTTTTGATGAGGGCATTACGGGTGTTTTCAAACGATGTTATATCCTGGGAAGCGCCGAACATCTTCACCGGATTACCATTTTCATCCCTTATTACCGCGCCATAAGCCTGGACAATACGTTCTTCCCCGGTATCCTGTTTTATAATGCGGTGTTTAATTTCGTAGTCTTTTTTGCCGCTCAGGGCGTCTTCCATGCATGTCTTGATTTTTTCATGGTCGCCGGGAGGAACGATCTTAAATAACTGGTCCCTGTTTAAATGGCTGTTATCGACGCCATGAACACGCATCCAGCCTTTGGAAAAAGTATATTCATCTTTAGTAATATCCCATTCCCAGCCGCCGACGAGGGTAAGTTTTTCGGCATAGTCCAGCAAAGCCCGGGTTTGCTTCAGTTGTTCCTCGGCGCGCTTCTGGCTCGTGATATCCTTGGAGATTATCTGGATATATTTTACCGCTCCGGCGGAGTCTTTTACTGCCATGTAAGTTGATAGGAAATACCTGTCGCCTTCAGGCAGACTAACACTATCCTCGAACTCAAGGATATCATTGCTATCGACGGCCTGTTTTATCCGGCTGTAATATTTATTGCCGTATTCGTCTCCGAAAATATCCTGTAAGGATTTGCCGGCTATTTCATCTACCGAGTCTACACCAATGTAAAGTAAAGCTTTTCGGTTAAAATCAATAAGCCTGCCGTCTTCAGACCATATTCCAATTCCCGCTCCCCCGCAATCGAAAAGAAAATTGTATTTTTCCCTAAAATCAGTTAAAGCGGACTCCGCTTTCTCCAACTCAGTAATTAACTGATCGCGAGTTAAGCCGTCATATTTTGACATGTTCTGCCCTTGTGTAATTGTTACCGTCAATATCTAATTTCGGAAGGCAGTATTGAATTCTGAAGAGGATATTTTTAGTAAATTACTATAATATTTGGAATTAGAGCAAAAAACGGAAGATATATATAGTATTTATATAATTAATCCGGAAATTAATTGGACTCCGGTTCGGCGATGCAGGATTTTAAAATTTTCTCCAACTGCCTTATGGGCAGGGAATAATGGCTTTCGTTTTCAAAGCGGATGAGTTTGGAGTCTCCAATTTTCCCGATAGTATCAATGACTGCGCTGATGGGACAAATAGGATCGAGGGCGCCATGCCAGAAAATCACCGGGAATTTTATATCTCCGAGCTTAAATCCCCAATCGGTACTCAGCAGTTTCAGGTCATGGTAAAGGCCTTCCGCTCCGCCTTTGAATGATTCCCGGATGCTCCCGGCGATTGTATCACGGGCCTCCTCGTTATCTAATGTCCCCCGGTCAGCGTGGTTGAGGAATACTTTAGCGGGTTGAAGAAAGGAAGAACCGGGCATTATGCCGATAAACGCTCTGGTTATAATCAAAAACGGTTTCAAACTCCCGGGGATTTTATCGTCAAGCGCGATAGCTTTGCGCATAAACCAGCGCGCCGATGAGTCGCCCCGCAACCAGTCTGGGTTGGGAACTCCGGAGCAGATATTCATCGAAATAATCCGGTCGGCGATAAACGCGGCGCATGACAGGGCATAGGGTCCTCCGCCGGATACACCAAGGATACCGAATTTATCCCAGTTGAGATGATCAGCCAATTCCAGAACGGTTCTATGCCAATCGACCATGGTCCTGCCGTCGCAGTAAGAGGACAAACCCATCCCCGGACGGTCGGGGGCGATTACGTGCATCCCTGACCCGCGGGCTGTCTCATGGGCCAGGCGCGCCTGGATCCTGGAACCGGGCCATCCATGAAAATAGAACAGCGGGTGACCGCCCGGAAGGCCGTATTCGGCGTAACAAATCTTACCCCCGGATACCTCTAAGAAATAGTCGTTATTCATATATCGGAAGCGTTTTCGTTCACTTCAAGCTTCACGGACTCTCCGGGCGTGAAACTCATGTGGTAACGGCATCGCTTTTTCACATTCTCGAGAGTCAATGGCAGTTTGATATAGTCCACTTCCCGCCACAGTTGAACATGGTCGGTCAGGTTCTCGCTTCCCAGCCAGCCGTCGTTACCGCCAAGGAGAGTGAAGTAGTTATTATCGGGGTTGTCCATAATGGAAATATGGCGGGATTGGGAACCGTAGGTGGCATAGCCCTTTTCTTTGACCAGGTCATGGTTGGTTTTCATTACAGTTTCCCGCGAGCCGGAGGCGGGGAATTCGGCATACCTGAAACGCGAGCCGAGGACCGGGAACCATCGTAAAACATAGCCAATTCCGAGACGGTGCATCTCTCCCCACGTACGAAATTTCGCGAACTGTTCATTGGCCTGAACGAGGGAGGAATCAATCAATGATTTCTGCTTATCAGCCGGTAATCCGGCGATATCATCGGCAAGATGGTTGGCGATGTAATTCCAGTTTTTATAAACGTAGCTTTCCGCAGAATTACCCAAATAGTTATAAGCGATGTAATAAGTTAGTGTTTCAAAAGCCACCGGGCCGCGGGAATCATGGTCATAGTGCCCGTCCCATCCCTTTAAGCGGACAACCAGTTCAGGGGCGGAATCGGTTAAATTGAATTTGTCGATGAACTCAATCCATCTGAACTTAAGGCGGTCTGAAAACGCGGAATAGACATCGGTCTGAAGTTTCTTGATAAACTCGATATCGACTGAGTCGCAGTTTCCCACCAGGTATTTGAGCCGGTCGATTCTTTCGGATACTGTAAAGAAAAATCCGATCGGCGGGTCATGTTCGGTGGGTTTGTTGTTAGCCGAGGCGATAAACCCATCCTCGGGATTAAAAGCCACCGGCAAATCGGGCGCTTCCAGGTATCCATCCCATAAATGATCGGGATTCGAAGGATTGAGGACAACATCGGGAGGTTTCTGGTATGAACGGACGGGAATGCGGGCGGCGAGGGTCATGGCGATATTTCCCATGGTATCCGCTACCAGCAGGTTCTGCGCGGATACGGCATAGCCGCGGAAAGCCTCCACAAATGCCGGTATGTTCTCAGCGCGGTTTGCCCTGAGGAAAGCCCCTATCTCATCGGAAACCTGGTGTCCTACCCATTTGATGGCGATTGTGTCGCCGTCCCTCGACGGGATAATTTTGGCGTCGGTCAATATGGGTCCCAACGGTGTTCGCCTGACTGTAAATTCGCGGTTCAGCCACCAGCGTACATTGAGTTTCTTGCTGGTTTCGGTGATTTGATTATCAGGGATGCCGGAAACATCATAGAGGTCGGAGCTGGCGGCGCGCATGTTGGTGCCGCCCCATGCCAGGTGCGGGTTGCGCCCTAAGGCCATAAAAGGTATCCCCGGAATCATCATGCCCACGCAGTGATACGACGGCGATTTGAAACCGGCAAGCATGAAAAAGTTTGGTATGGTAATTCCGAGATGCGGGTCATTGGCGATTATGGCGGAGTTGTAAGCGCTTTTTGCCGGGGATATTGCCACCGAATTGCTCCCGGACCTGCTCATCCCTTCTATCAACTGCCTTAAGCGCGCCAGCTGTTTATGCTCCCGGAAACTCGCGGTGCCGCTTGTGCCGGTTTCCACTTGTTTGTCCCAGGTCTGCTTCCAATTGGAGGAACTTCGGTTGGGCAGTGAAGCCAGGAAAACGAACCAGTTGACATCGGCGCCAACAAGCCTGGCCATGGTCAGTATATCCCTGTATGTGTATGGTTCCGCGGTGAAATTCATCAATCCCGATTCAGGAGGACGTTTGGGGCAGTTACTCAGGTAGAAGTTGATGCCTTCGATAAATGAATCGAGCCATCCGCGGGCATGGGGGTCCATATTCGCGTAAATTTCATCGACCACGTAGCCAAGGTCGAGGGTCTGGATAGCCACATCGATATTGGCGGCGACCGGTCCGGCTATCTCGGCAAGGCGTCCCTGCGATGCCCGCCGGAAGAAATCCATCTGCCCGCCCCGAAGGTGGGCATGCACCATTCCGAGGGCGAAAGCGCAATCGCGGTCGTCTTCGGCATCTATAAACGGGATCTGGTAATCATCCCAATATATGAGGACCTTATTATTCAGCGGTAAAGGCGCCGATGGGAACATACGCAGGCGTTCGGCTGTGGATAATTTTTCCGGATAGAGAGCTTTCCATCCCGATGTTAAAATAAAGGTGGTCATAATCGCCAGCAGTACGAGCGGGATCCCGATTATAATCAGGGCCGATATTTTGAGCCAACGGTATCGTCCCTTATGCTTCTCCCTGTTGATGGGCATTCCTCAGCGTCTAAGATTATCATTAACATAAAATTAGAAATGACTAACTACATCGAGTTATAATATAAATATCGGGTAAATGCAATTGGAATTGTAGTTTGGAAGGATATTAATGAGAAATTAACAAAACCATTTGGAATATTTTGCTGTCCGGGAAATTTGTCTCTAAAATATGTTGTGCGATACAGAAACATAAAATGAATAACCATCCATTGTTTCCTCTGTTGACCGATTTATGCTCTCTATTTCAGAGTCGAAATTTCGGTAGTAATAGGATGCTGATACATAAAGGGAAGTCGGGATGGCAATTCGGTAGACAGCCGTAAATCTTGAATCCATACGCAGGTCGCTGATTGAATTTCGGTATTTAGGTCCGATTTCATATTCCGGTCCGTTGAATTTATTCCAGCTGGTTTCGTAATACTCCTGTTGTTCCCAGAAACAGCTATTATGGAATTCGAGACTGGTCCTGGAATTTAGAATATAGGTCAGGGTAAAATCGAAATTAAATTCATAGTGGTCGAACTGGTCATTGACATATTTTCTTGAGTAATAAGCCGGCAGTGATGTCTGGATTTCTTCGTTTCTTTCTTCGAAGAAATATTTACCGACAATTTCCGAATCGAACTGCCACTTGTGGTTTAATGGCCTGAAGTATTCAACACCGATTTTGAAATAGGGCGCCGTATTTAGAAATTTCTCGTGTCTGTAAGAATCAGTCACCGTTTCGGTATACGAAGTAGTATCTACATCTTCAGGTGAACCTGCCGGATAGTTGTAACGATAATCCTTATTCGTATATTGGCGGCTGTCATCGCTGGTATTTCTCGAATATTCAAGTCCTATTCCCCCCTTAAAACGGAGCCCGAATTTCCGGGGTTCATCTGGAAAATAATCCCATATATCCTGCACGATCACTGTCGCATGAGCGTTATCTTTTTTAATTAAATTGTATTTCGATAGATACTCCATTATCCGGTTAACTGTTTCAATACGGTGAATCCGGTCGTCTATTGTATGTTGCAGACGCCGCTGATAAATTATCCCCGTCAACGCGATCATTTGCTCATACGTTGGTTCTATGTCAATAAGGTAGCTTTCACGAAGTTCGTCGATAATATATAATGCCGTTGAAGCGAATTGTCCTTCGTAAACACGTCCCCAGCCGGTATTTAAGGCAACATCAACAGTATTGTATCTCGTATAACTATCCCCTTTTTGGAGATACTCATCGGTGTGGACGAATACAGTATCTCTAAATGTCCTTATGTTAGTTCTATCTTCATTAGTTTCCCAGTCGGGTTTACTATAGAAACTCGTGTACCACTCTGTCTGTATTGAGCTGTAAAGGTTCGAATAAAAATATAAACCTGTTTCCATTTCCGGGGTAAAGGAAATAGAATAGTTAAGGTAATCATTTAAAAGGTTTCTTGATTCGCTATCATCATCTTCCGAGTAGAATTCATCCTCGTCGTTAGCGTGAGCAAGGTACGCTTGTGCCCCGGAAGTAAACTCAAAAAAGCGGTCAGGGGTTGTGTACTCATAATTGAATATATTCCTGAAATGAAAATCTTGTGAGGAATTATCTCTTTCCGTAGTACCGTAGATTTCATTAAACTGCGCAGAATACCTGGTTTCATCAAAATTACTTCCTCCTAAATTAAAGGAACCATATACTTCCCACTCCAGATCGATAAATTTCCCGGGGATAAAGCTGTCCACCCGGAATCGTTTTTCCTCGGCCCGCCCGTTGATTGATGGTAAGCCGATTGCGATAAGAGTAGATATAAAAACAATAAAGATTGAGTTGTTTACTGGGGAATATTTCATCTTATAGCCTCCTTAAAAGCAGATTAGATCGCGGGGATTATAAATTTCCATAAAGTAGATACTGTTCACCAAAATAATACCAGCCTGCAAACTATATAAATAATGTTATGTTCCAGCCTTACTATCCTAATATATTAACCGCGATTCTATTTGGGCAAGAGTTATATCTTGCCTGCGGAAACTTTTTATGCTAAAAACAATTATATCCATTATTGTTAGGTGAAATGCCAAAAAGCTTTACGGGAGTTATTTTTGAAACTGATATCATCGGATTCGGAGAGACTGCGACAAAACGTGAGACCCCGTGGTTATTCCATAATTGATCTTCCCCCGACTGAAGTTAGGGGTCTCATTGGATTTTCTTTTAGAAAATGTGCTTACATCGCAACCTCCGGAGACCCGACGCCGCCCGAGGTTTGTAGTTTAATCCATGTCTGAATATTGAAGTTTGAGAAATTTTGAAAGTATATCATCTAAAAAAGCAACAGTACATAGCCCGGCCCCGCGAGGAAGTTTTTGAGTTTTTCGGGAAGGCGGAGAACCTTGAAAAGATCACTCCCGGCTCGCTTGGTTTTAATATTATTACACCAACGCCCATAAATATGCGCGCTGGAACGCTTATTGATTACACAGTCAAACCCATGATATTTCCGATACGCTGGCGTACCCTTATCACCGATTACGACCCCCCGCGCAGATTTGTCGATGAGCAGTTGAAGGGACCGTACAGTTTCTGGCATCATACCCATACCTTCGAGGAAAAAGACGGGGGTACATTGATAACCGATGAGGTGCGTTATGTAATCCCATTTGGCATAATAGGGCGTATAGCGCATGTGTTATTCGTGAAAAGCCAGTTGAAAAAGATATTCGATTTCCGCGAAAAAGTTATCTCGGAGATATTCGCGAGTTAAAATATAAAGGATTGTAAAATGGAAAAGAAAAGCATACCCATAAGGATAGGTATAAGCGCGTGCGTTATGGGCGAAAAAGTCCGTTTCGATGGACAGCATAAGCGCGACCGTTATGTCATGGACGTACTCGGCCAATATTTCAGCTTTATACCCGTGTGCCCGGAGGTTGAAGTCGGCATGGGAGTCCCACGGGAATCGGTTCGGCTGGTGGGTACGCCGGAGGATGCCCGTATGATTGCCGGAAAATCGGGTAAGGATTGGACTGATAAAATGAAAAGGTTCATCACAAAACGTTTGCGCCAGCTCGAGGATTACAAGATGAGCGGTTATATTCTGAAAAAGGACTCGCCCAGTTGCGGTATGGAGCGGGTGAAGGTTTACACCGACAAGGGGATGCCTTCAAAGCAGGGGCGCGGTTTCTGGGGCGGCGGTTTGGTAGACCATTTTCCTTTATTGCCCGTGGAAGAGGAAGGGCGGATGAATGATCATAAACTGCGGGAGAATTTTATTGTCAGGGTTTTCGCTTACAACCGTCTTTTAAATTTGTTCGATGGCAGGTTCAGCCGGAACGAGGTGGTGGAGTTTCATACGGCGCATAAGTACCTGCTCATGGCCCACAGCCCCAAACATTACAAGCAACTTGGGCAACTGGCGGCCGCCGTGAAAAAATTCAAGCCATCGGAGTTCCGCGACAGGTATTCATCGCTGTTTATGGAATGTTTAAAGACCAAAGCATCGGTAAAGAAAAATGTTAACGTGCTACAGCATATAATGGGATACCTGAAAGACCATATCGGCGGCGCGGAGAAGGGGGATATACTCGATGTTATCGAAAATTACCGCGGGAACCTGCTGCCGCTGGTAGTGCCTTTGACCCTTATCAATCATTATATTAAAAAGTATAATATAGAGTATATCTCTAATCAGCATTATATCTCCCCTCATCCGAAAGAGTTGATGCTGAGGAACCATGTGTAAAGGTTTAGTTTAGCAGGGCAGAAACCCATTGGAAACATAAACATTCACCGGTTGATCCTCCACGGGCGGACAAGAACCCATTGTTATTCCATAAGTGATCCTCCCCGGACTGGAGTCCGGGATTTCATTTACAATGTGCTGCCGAATCTCTCCGCCCCGCGGACTCAAGCGCGCGACTGGCAAAATGGATTCCCGCCTTCGATGGATTTAAGCCATCTCGCGGGATGATAAGGCCGGGTCAATAATAAACTTGCGAAACGTACTTTATATCCTTAAAGTGTGATAAATAAAAATCCACCGCCCCGGAGATGAACAAAAAAGACTTTTCCATCGACAATGCCCTTAGATTCGGGTGGGAGACATTCAGGAATAATATCGGCCTGTTTATCATAATCGGGATATTCAACCTGGTTATATCTTACACCCCTGATTTAATTGACTGGGTTCTGGAGTCCTACGGCGCGCAAGCCCCTGTCCTGTCGACGGTCATCGGGATATTCTACGTCATTATTGAGCTGGGCATCGCCCTCGGTTATACTAAAATCGCCCTTATCTTCTGCGACGGCGAACAGGCTAAGATAGCCGATTTGTTTTCGTGTTTTCATCTTTTACCCAGATATTTGATTACATTGATAATTATACTGATACCTGTATTGGTGGGGCTGGCGCTGTTTATTATCCCCGGGTTATACCTGATTGTTCGTTTTTTGTGGTTTGTTTACTTCATCATCGATTTCGACGAAGGAATTATCGTTTCCATAAAAAAGAGCTGGAGGTTCTCCGAGGGCATTGTGTTAAAGTTATTCCTGTTCGGGATTATACTTTTCGCCATAAACCTCCTCGGGTTTTTGCTTTTCCTGGTCGGTTCGATAGTCACCACGGCTATTACCACTGTAGCAGGAGCCTATGTCTACCGGGAGCTTTTGCCCCAGATGGATGATAACCGCGAATCATTAACTTTTAACACGACGGCTTGATAATATGAACGATGCTTTAATAACCGGGTCAGCAGGAATCCTGTTTATACTCGCGGGCAATGCCGCCCTCTGGTTTTACCTCGAAAAACGCACCGGGTGGAAACTTTTCAGCTACATCCCACCATTATTGTTTATCTACATCCTTCCGGCGGTGTTCTCCAACGCGGGCCTTATCCCCGGCAAACACGGAACCTACGACTGGATGGGAGCCAACCTGCTCCCCATCTTCCTGACACTGCTCCTGCTGGATGTCGACGTCAGAGCCACCATAAGGGTGATGGGCAAGGGCGTGTTCGTTATGCTAATCGGGACATTAGGGGTGGTCATCGGGGCGCCCATAGGGTACCTCGCGGTCAAAGGATGGCTGGCGCCTGACGCGTGGAAAGGTTTCGGGACCCTGGCAGGGTCGTGGATTGGCGGTACGGGAAACATGGCCGCCGTAGCCGAAGGGCTGGGCACCGGAGGAACCAATTTCGGGCTGGCGGTTATCGCCGATAACGTGGTTTATTTGATATGGCTCCCGATAATGCTCCAGTCGAAGAACCTGGCGAAGTGGTTTCATAGATTTACCGGCGTATCCCAGTCGAAACTGGACAGGATGAAATCGGCGGCGGATACTCTCGCGGTGGACAAGGCGGATATAAAGATGCGCCATATCCTCTACCTGCTTGCCCTCGGGCTGGGAGTGGCCTGGGTCGCGGCGGAGATATCCTCTGCGATACCGGAGCTTCCCCCGGTGTTCACCAGCGGGACCTACAAGATACTGCTGGTTACCACCATGGGTTTGATACTGTCGTTCTCGCCGGCACGGAAGATTCCCGGAAGCCATGAGCTGGCTATGGCGCTGGTCTATCTTTTCGTGGCCCGCATGGGAGCAAAGGCGACGGTTGAAGGTCTCGCCGGACAGGCGGTGCCGTTTGTGGCCGGGGCGTATATATGGATATTCATTCACGGGGCGTTTATCCTTTTTGCGGCGCGGTTGTTCCGGATAGATGTGCACACGGCGGCGATATCATCGGCGGCTAATATCGGCGGGGCGGCCTCGGCGCCGGTGGTGGCGGCTTATCACGATGAACGGTTGGTCCCGGTGAGTATCCTGATGGCATTGATAGGCTACGCGGTGGGCAACTACGCGGCCTTCGCGGCGGCCTGGTTGTGCAGTGTGGTGTAAGGAATATCGGCAAAGCGCATTCTATCACCCCTTAAGTTAAATACCGCAAAACAAAAACTTTTGATTTATTGAAATATTATGCTATCTTTACCCCTCAGCGCGAAGGGAAAGGACAAGTCTCTTCAAAATAACATCTATGTTAATCAGGACAATAAGCCGCTATAAGAATTTGTTTTTACAAGGAGTTTTTCTATTTGTTATTCAAACAATCAAAGATACTCATAAATGAGATAGATGAATACCTTGATACCGTCAGTGAAGGGGCTTTGGTTTTCAGACAGTGCATCGATGAATATCTTAACGGCGAAAAGGAGAAGTTCGAAACGCACCGGGTTGCTTTATCGAATCTGGAGAAGAAAGCGGACAGCCTCCGGAGGGGAATCGAGAACCGCCTTTATACCCATTCCTTGATGCCCGAAAACCGTGGAGATGTACTCGGAATCCTGGAGAGCATAGATAATGTAATTGATACCGCCAAGAAAACATCGACCCAGTTTTCGATTGAACTCCCGGAAATCCCGGAAGAATTGAGAAGGGAATTTATAACGCTGACCATGCATGTTACCCAGGGGGCGGAGTCGCTTGTTCTCGCGACGCGGGCGTTTTTCCGTGACCTCGGAGCGGTAAAGGATCATCTTCATAAAGTATATTTTTATGAGAAGGAAGCCGATCGGGCAGCGGAAAATTTAAACAGGTCTATATTTAAGATGGGTTGCGACCTGTGTTATAAATACCAGCTTCGTCATTTTGTAATTAATGTGGATAAAATAGCGGACAGATCTGAGGCAGTCGCGGATCGTATAGCTATCTACACGATAAAAAGAACCGTATAATGTTTTTCATCTACCTTTCCAGCGGTTTGTTTCTTGGATGGTCTCTTGGAGCCAATGATGCCGCTAATGTTTTCGGGACAGCGGTCGGGTCGAAAATGCTCCGTTTACGAACGGTGGCGATTATTTGCGGGATTTTCGTCATTTTAGGAGCTGTGATAAGCGGCGCGGGCCCTACGCAGACATTAAAGGAGCTCGGTGCAGTCGATGCCATGGCGGGATCATTTATGGTAGCGCTCTCCGCGGCATTTACTGTATGGCGTATGACCAAATTAAAAATTCCGGTCTCGACCTCACAAGCTATTGTAGGCGCTATTATTGGCTGGAACCTGTATACTAACTCCCCCACCGATTTGAATTCACTGACAAAAATCGTATTAACCTGGATTGTCTGTCCTGTATTGGCGGCCTTGCTTTCCATGGTAATATATCTTGTGGTGCGCTTGATAGTCAATAAGCTTAAAATTCATCTTTTACGGCTTGACACGTATAACCGGGTTGGTTTGATAATAGTAGGGGCATTTGGCTCATACAGCCTTGGGGCGAATAATATAGCCAATGTTATGGGCGTATTCATTCCGGTTTCTCCATTTAAGGATACCTCATTACTGGGTATAAATATTTCCGGCGCCCAGCAGTTGTTTTTTATTGGGGGGGTGGCAATAGCGGTAGGAGCATATACTTATTCTCATAAAGTAATCGATACTGTTGGCAAAAGCCTGATGAAAATATCTCCTGTTTCCGCATTGGTTGTGGTCTTGTCGCAGGCTTTGGTTCTTTTTATATTCGCGTCCGAAAGGTTGCGGGATCTGCTGGTATCATATGGATTACCTCCTTTGCCGCTTGTCCCGGTTTCCAGTTCGCAGGCGATTGTAGGGGCTATAATAGGTCTGGGGATACTAAAAGGCGGAAGGGGATTACGTTACCGGGTGCTTGGAGAAATCTCGCTTGGATGGCTTATTACGCCGGTGATGGCTGGAATTATAGCTTTTGTATCTCTCTTCTTTCTGCAAAATGTCTTTAAAATGGAAATAAACAGCACCAAGGTGTCCGATGTCCGTTATAATAATGTAAACCCCGGCAAATTGCATAGACAAACGAATATCGGTCAACAAACTCTTGTAAAACCCGCCATTTTTACTTATTAACTAATTGACCAAGCGGCGATATAATATATTGCTTTGATATATAGATTTTAAAGCCAAAGCTCTGCCCCGGGAAGGAAAGGACGAACATGAAGGAAAGCAAAGGTAATAAGCATTTATCAAAACCGGTTGATGGTATCTACCCCAGCAAACACTCCGGCCTCAAGGAGCTGGCCGAAGCGTATTCGAAGATGTCCTTTCAGGCGCGCAACGTGGGCAAGGCGTCGTGGCTGATGGCCCGTATGGCCAGGGACCAAAACACCACCGTGGTTATGACCCTCGCGGGGGCGATGGTCCCCGGAGGTCTTCGCAATACCATAATCGATGCCATACGCCACAAGCTGGTCGATGTCATCATATCCACCGGCGCGAATATGTCCCATGACATGATCGAGGGAATGGGGCATCATCATTACCGCAGTTGCGAGCTGGATTCCGACGTGGAGATGAAGGAGGCTTTCATCGACCGTGTTTATGATACGTTTATCCACGAACCGTCATTCAACGGAACCGCCCGCGGTATAATGGATAAAATCCCGTTGCTGGAAGGAAGGACATCCAATTCAATCACCCGGTTTCTTGGTTCAATTGCTGAATCGGAGTGCATCCTGAAGGCGGCTTATGAAAACGATGTGCCGATTTTTATCCCGGCTTTGAACGACTCCGAATTGGGTATAGTATTCAACCGGTATAATACCAAACGCCCGCCGGAGGAGAGGATAGTATGGGATGGACTGCAGGACAATATTGAATTCGCGAAGATAATCGAAAAAGCCGGAGATTATGGGATAGTTATCTGCGGCGGCGGAGTCCCCAAAAACTGGGCGCAACAGGTTACGCCATTGCTGGAATACCTGCATTATACTCCGGGAGTGCTAAAGCATTCCTTTCCCGGTTATAAATACGGCATAACCATTACCACCGATACCCCGGTTTACGGCGGGCTTAGCGGGTGCACATTCTCGGAGTCTATCTCCTGGGGCAAATACATCGATGATCCCGAATATGTGACCGTGAACTGCGATACGACAATTGCCTTACCTATCATAATAGGCGCGGCGATAGATATTATCAGATCGGGTGGTTAATTTTATTTGCGTGCCTCGGGTTTCCGGTTTATCTTTTCTCGACAGGTTTTTTCTGTAAATCAGGAGTGATGTTAATGAATATGGTGCCAAAAGAGATCTTTTTTACCAAGGGGGTCGGAAGGCATAAAGAACAGCTTTCCAGCTTTGAGTTAGCACTCAGGAATGCCCAGATAGCTAAATATAATATTGTTACGGTTTCCTCCATCCTGCCTCCGTTTTGCAAGGTTATCTCCAGGGAGAAGGGGGTAAATATGCTCCAGGATGGGCAGATACTTTTCACGGTGATGGCCCGGAATTCATCGAATGAACCCCACAGGATGATAAACGCGTCCATTGGGCTCGCTATCCCGGCGGACAAATCGCACTACGGTTATATCTCAGAGCATCATTCTTTCGGGCAGACCGCCAAGATATCCGGAGATTATGCCGAGGATTTGGCGGCGACGATGTTGGCTTCTACACTGGGTATCGAGCTTGACGTCGATAAAAGCTACGACGAAAAGAAGGAGCAATGGAAGATATCCGGGAAGATTGTGCGTTCGATGAATATAACACAGACCGCCAAAGGACATAAGTCGGGATTATGGACAACAGTGATCGCGGCGGCGGTTTTTATCATGTAAAATGGAGCTTTGGTTATTTCATCGAAAAAATATGCCAAGGATGATTTCAGGTGGGCCCCCGGGGGTGAAAACAGCTATGGACACTTCGCCAGGTACTACGACCAGCTGGGTTGGAAAAGGTTTACCGACTCCACATTCAGGAAGCTCGAAAAAATATTAAAAAGTTTTAATTTACCGGAAAAGAGGATTATCGATTTCGGTTGCGGCTCCGGCGAACTTTTAGTCCGGTTGGCGGAGATGGATTTCACCGGCGCGGGGATTGATATCTCTCCAGGTATGCTGAAAAACGCTATGCTGAAACTCGACTCGGAGGAGTTCGAGCTTGTGCAAGGAGATATTTGCTCTACTAAGCTTCGAGGAAACTTCCCCTTAGCCGTCTGTTTTTTCGACACGCTGAACCATATTATCACCAAGGCGAGACTGAGGATGGCGATTAAGAACATCGTCGGCCACCTCGATGAAAACGGTTACTTCGTTTTTGATTTTCTCACCCCGGAAGGGCTTTCCGACTGGGAGGGTACGGAGATAAACTCCGAGGATGAATACTGCGTAATCCAGCGGGGGAAATACTATCAACGCAAAAACCGGGCGGAGATAACCATCGAAGGTTTCGTTAAAAGGCCGGACGGTTATTACGAGAGGTTCCGCCAGGAGATAATACATCGGGGAATAACGGTTGAGGAAATGACCGAATTATTGAAGAAGGCAGGTTTCAGCCGTATTTCCATGCGCGGTTTTTTCTATGACTGGGAGTTGGAGGAGGGCGGCAGGATTTTCGGAGTCGCTTTAAAATAAAATGAAGGGACAGCCATGATTATATTTATGGGAATTGAGAACTGCCCCTACGAGAAGGCGAAAGCGGTTATCATTCCCTTCGGTTATGAACATACAACCACATATTTAAAAGGCACCAGCGGAGGACCCCGGGCGATTTTGGAAGCATCCGCACAACTCGAACTCTACGATATCGAAACTGACAGCCAGCCGTACCTGAATGGTATCCATACTATGGAAACAACCGCGGATAATAGTATCCCACCGGAGAACGCGGTGAAACTGGTCGAAGAAATCATATCCCGGATAGTAATGGATAATAAATTCCCGGTGTTGCTTGGCGGTGAGCATACTATAACAATTGGCGCGGTCTCGGCGGTTAAAAAGAAGTTTCCTGACCTTTCGGTGTTACAAATAGACGCCCACGCCGACCTGCGCGATCAGTATGAAGGTTCACGTTATTCGCATGCCTGCGTCATGAAACGAGTCTCGGAAATCGTTCCTTTTGCAGGAGTTGGCATACGTTCGGTTGGTCCGGAAGAACTTGACGATTACCATCGGTTCCGGGCGCAGGGCCGGATAATAACATCTGGGGGATTTAAAAAACTCGATGATTATCAAGGAGTTGTTGATATACTCGGCGATAATGTTTATATTACCGTAGACGTTGATGGATTAGATCCATCGGTCATGCCCGGAGTTGGTACGCCTGAACCTGATGGGTTGACATTTTCCGGGGTAATGAATTTGATTAATGCCGTGGCGGAAACAAAAAAAATAGTAGGATTTGATATGGTTGAGTTGCGTCCGTTGAAGGATGAAGCGCGATCCGAGTTTACCGCCGCTAAGATGATATATAAAACATTGGCGTATATTTTCCGAATTAATGGATAAGGAAGGCAGGAAATGAGATGTCGAACAGCCGGATAATAAATTCTGATTATGTAAAAGAGGTTGCCCAGATAGAAGAAGGGGCGCCTAATGAGATAAAGTCTATCGTAAGTATCCTCGGTTTAAAACCGAAAGCCAGGATACTTGACCTTTGTTGCGGTTACGGCCGGCATGCCATCCCCCTTACGCAAATGGGCTACAAGGTTACGGGGATGGAAATCTCTGAACCCCTGTACAATAAAGCAAAAAAATACGCTGAAGAAGCGGGGGTCGATTATAAATTAATCAAGGGTGATATGCGCAGTTGCGGTAGAATTCTCAAGGAAAAGTACGACGCCGTTATCAATATTTTCACCGCTTTCGGATTTTATAACCGGGAAGCCGACAACCAGCGGGTTCTGAATGGAGTTGAAAAGGTGTTGAAAAAGGGCGGCAAATTCTTGATCGACCTTGCCAACCGAGAGAACGTCTTGAAAAAATGGCAGCCGCGGCAATGGTACAACACCGGCAAAACAACTATCCTCGAGGAATCGACATTTGATTTTTTCTCAAGCAGGATCGAGGTCAAGAGAACATTTCTGCGAGAAAACGGCATCAAAGAAATATCAGATTTTTCCTTAAGGCTGTACTCCTTGCATGAGATGCTCAGTATGATAAAGAAATCGGGAATGTTCACCGTGGCGGTATTCGGCGATTTTGAGATGAGCCAGTACTCGGTTGACAGCAGAAGGATGATACTTTTGGCCCAGAAACAGTAATCCGGGCCTTTATTAAGCTTTGAATTGAAATACAATACCCCTCCTTTTTTTAAAGGGGGGCTTTTGGTGTTTGTGTATGTTAAACCAGGTTACCAACAGAATTTCCAAAACCAGACCCTTCAGGGCGCTTGTCGATAAACTCTCGGTACCCGGCCCTGTAAAACTTAATCTCAGCGGATTGACCGGTTCTTTGCTTACGGCGGTAATCGGAGCATTATTCGATGAGTTGGACCGGACCATGGTTGTTGTAACCCCCGGTGATGATACCGCGGTGCCGGTCTATAGCGACCTGAAACATTTCATCCCTAAAGACCAGGTTTACCATCTCTGTTCAAGAGGGATTTTCCCCTTCCAGATGAAAACCGCCTATTTCGAGACATCCGGTACCAAGCTGGAAGCGATGTATGCCCTGCTCGAACGGAAATCGGTAGTGGTGGCTACGCCCCACGCAGTCGCCGAAAGAACTGTCCCGCCCGGGAGATTGCGTGAGTCGACACTTTTAATGAGAGTCGGCGAGGAGAAGGATATGCGGGAGATCGGAGGATTCCTCGTAGATTCCGGGTACAAACGTGTGGGCATGGTCGAGGAAGTCGGTGATTTCGCGGTCCGCGGCGGTTTAATAGACATATTCCCCGCTTCATCGGAGTATCCTGTCAGGATGGAGTTCTTCGGCGATGAGATAGATTCTATCCGCAAGTTTTCCGTCTCCAACCAGCGTTCGCTTGAGAATATCGAAGAGATTCTTCTCCTTCCCCGGCGGGAGTTTCAGGCCTCGGAGAGCCAACTTCAGAAGATGATGTCCCGTTTTACCGACGCGCAGAGAGACGCTCTCGAAGAAGCGCTGCTGATCGATGACCCTTTACCCGGACTGGAATGGCTGGCTCCGGTCTCCGGCGAGGAAACATCGCCCATCAATGACTATCTTCCGGGGGATTCGCTGGTTATCAAGATTGAACCGGAAGCAATCGAGGACGGGATCCGTCAGTTTATCGAGGAAGGCGCCGAAAGGCGTGAACAAGCTGAAGAAGCCGGATGGCCGCTTTGTTCCATGGAGAAGTTAACGCTGGATTATGA
>WJIJ01000110.1 GCA_014730345.1 Candidatus Zixiibacteriota bacterium
GCAGAGCGACCCGGATATCGCCGCCGATGATTTGGGCAATTTCCTGGTTGTATGGACCGATTACCGCCAGCATGGATATCCCTATTACGCGGATATCTACGGGCAATTCTATGATTACAACAATAATCCCGTAGGGGAAAATTTCCGGATCAGCCTTGCCAACGCCTCCAGCAAAGGCGCTTCGGTTGCTGTCGATGATGATGGGAACTATATAGTCAGCTGGTTCGACCTTCGCGGCGGCAACTGGGATATATATGCCCAGCGATATTCGGCAGACCGTCAGCCTGTCGGTTCGAATTTCAAGGTCAATGACGACAACGGCTCTGGTTGGCAGCATCTGCCCATGGTTTGCGCCGCTTCGGATGGTTCATTTGTAATTGCCTGGGCGGATTACCGTGATAGCGTGGATGACATATACGCCCAGATTTATAATGATAATGGCAATCCCGTTGGCTCGAATTTCAGAGTTAACAGCAATACAGATGATACCAAGCAAAACGCGCCGTCTATTGATTGTGATGGGGAGGGGCATTTTATAATCGCATGGCAGGATTATCGCAACGGTGATTACCCGGACAATCCCGACATTTACGCACGCAAATTTTTCAACGACGGCACCCCTGTTTCCGCCGAATTTAAAGTAAACAGTGATACATTGCATCACCGGCAGTTACATCCCTCTGTAGCGGTTGATGATTCGGGAAATTTCGCTGTCTGCTGGGATGACTACCGAAATGGCGAATACCCAGACAATCCCGATATCTACTGCCAGAAATATTCCCCTGATTTAACCCCGGAGGATTCCAATTTTATCGTTAATAATGATACTACCGAATATTCACAGGTATTTCCCAATGTCGCGCTAAACGGCACCGGCATTTACACTACATGGACCGACCGGCGCAACCCGTCGAATGATTTTGATGTATATGCTTCGGAGATTGACTGGGACAGAATACGGGCGCCGCAGATTTTTGTAAACCCCTCCGAAATAGAGTTCGGCTTGGTGCGTATCGGGGACTCGGATACATCGCAATTCGTGATTTCCAATATAGGTAATGCGGGTTTGACAGTCGATAGTATGACCTTCTCCGGTACTGCTTATGAACTCTCAGGTACTATTATGAATCTGTTTCTTTCACCGGGAGTGGATACGACCCTCTATGTCGTATTCGCTCCTCCTGATTCCTTCGATTATCCGGGTTTGATATCGATCTATAATAACGACCCCGAAAACCCGGTGGCAGAAGTCTCGTTAAATGGTATCGGCTATCGCAATGACTACGCGCCGACTGCTTTTAACCTTGTTTATCCGGGCGATGAAGCTGTCCTCGCCGATTCCAATGTAACCTTTATATGGAACCGCTCCATAGATTATGATCCCGGGGATTATGTTCGCTACAAACTGGTTTATTCGGAAAATGAAAGCTTTGCAGACAGCACAATGCTTTCGGATATTAGCGATACCACCCGACTTATAGCGCTCAATGATAATTCGTGTTACTACTGGCGGGTTTTCGCCTACGACCGCTACGATGTAACCACCCGTTGTAATCCCGAATACTGGACGGTCTATATAGATACCGGTCCCGATCCGCCGGGAGATTTCTATCAGATATACCCGGCAAACGGTCAGACTATAGGCGAAATGCTTCCTGAACTGGTGTGGCAAAGTTCAATAGACCCGGATTATGGCGATGAAGTCGCTTACACATGCTACTTCGCCGATAATGAAGATTTTATCAACCAGTCGGTTTTCAACACCGGCAATGATACAACCATAACACTTCCCGATTCCCTCGAGGATAACACATCATACTACTGGAAAGTTGTCGCCGTAGATTTAAACAATGACAGCACCTGGGCGGATACAACCGCGTGGGCGTTCAATATTGACCAGACTGCGCAATTGCCATCGGAGTTTGACTTGATTTATCCGCCTAACCTGGCCACCGTCAACCAGGGAGATTCATTTATATGGCAACAATCGATCGATCCCGATCCCAGCGACACCCTTGAGTACGAATTATGGTATTCGACCGATTCGACATTCAGGATAGGCGCGGTTATATCCGGCTTGGCCGATACCACATACCCAATAGCGAATCTGGTTGAAAATGCTGCATATTTCTGGAAAGTCAAAGTATCCGACTCTTACAACAATACCATCTGGAGCAATCAAACCCACTGGAGATTTTTCAATAACAGCCAGAATGATCCTCCGGGTTCATTCAGTATCCTCACTCCTCCTGAAGGAGTTACCGTGGGAACTGAAGGCGTAATGCTGTCATGGGAGAAACCGCTGGATCCGGATCCCGATGACCGCCTGATGTATAATATCTACTTCGCGCCCGGTGAGCCACCCGACAGCAACCGGTTGCCGATAGCGGTTACGCCCTATGAATATTTTATGTGTTACGATGCCGATGAACAGGGGACGTATTACTGGAAAGTGGAAGCTTTCGATTCAGAAGGGGAGGTGAGTATCTCCACCGGAGCGCCGCATTCCTTCTATGCCGGCATAGGCAATCCGCTGGCGGATTTTAATCTTATCGCCCCCATCAATGGTTTCGAGTTGGAGACTATGTCGGTTTATTTTGTATGGGAAAGCTCCTCGGGAGCATCGGAGATCACCTATTATGTGACCGTCGCCCTCGATACCAACTTCACTAAATCAGGGAAATATTATACTACCGCGGATACATCTTTACTGGTCTCACTTAATGATTTGCCCGAGGATACCACGGTTTACTGGCGGGTTATTGCCGTAGATGAAGACGGCAACTTTAATATCAGCAACCAGCTATACTGGAACTTCCGTCTGGGCAGGGGAGATGATTACCAGGTAGGCTTCAGCCTTATCTATCCGGGAAACTATGATACAATCCAGCAGAGATTACCTGAGTTCGTTTGGCATCCGGCGCCCCAGGTAAATCCCCCGGGTGCGTTGAGTTATCGTCTGTACTACGACACCGACCCGCAATTCCCCATGCCCAGTATTATTTTGGGTATCGATGATACCACGGCAATCCCGACCCGGGAATTGGCCCCCGGTGTTGATTATTTCTGGAAAGTCGAATCGTACATTCAGGACCAGTATTACTGCCAGAGTTTCGGGTATTACCAGTTCATTGTTGACCAGATCGTACATGGCGGCGATGATCCCGGCCTGCCGCTAAAAACAGGGTTATTGCCGCCATATCCCAATCCGTTCAATCCATCGACAACAATACGTTTCACGGTGGCGGAATTCACCCGCGTGCGGATTTCAATTTACAACCTTCTCGGCCAGAAAACGGCTTCCCTCTATGACAACCGTGCCGGCCCCGGCGAATATTCAGTCATCTGGAATACTGCCGATGATGGCGGCAACGGGTTATCATCCGGTTTGTATTTCTGCGTTATGCGGACAGATACCGAAAAATTTACCCGGAAAATAGCGCTCCTTAAATAGAACAGAATTGTGTTCGCAAGCATGCTCTCAGTGACGACTGGGGTAGTCGTGGGATTGGGCGAGGGCATGCTTTTTATATTCAATAAATCAAGAACTTTACACCTTGACAAAATTATAACCGTCCGGTAATATCTTTTCGTATAGCATATTCTTCAGAGAAAGGACATGAAGACAATCGCCGTAAAAACGATCGGGTGCAAACTCAATCAATATGATTCCCAGGCCATCGCCGAACCTTTTCTTAAGCATGGTTATAGCTGGGTGAAATTCGATCAGCCCGCCGATGTCTATATCATCAATACCTGCACCGTTACCGGTCGCGCCGATTACTCCAGCCGCCAGGCCGTTTCGCGAGCGGCCCGGACCGCGAATGCTGATGGCAACAAAAAAGGAATCGTAGTTGTTACCGGATGTTATGCTGAAGTCGATCCGGACGCGCTTGAATCAATCGAAGGGGCGGATTTGGTTATAGGAAACCGGGGGAAAGCCAATATTTACAGAATAGTCAGCGATTACCTTGAAACGGGAATTATACCCCCGCTCGATGAAGTCCATCCCGCCGAACAATGCTCAGTATGGGGAAGGGCGATATCTGAAATGAAAGGTTATTCCAGGGCGTTTATTAAAATCCAGGACGGATGCAACTCCAACTGCTCATATTGCATCGTGCCCCGGGCGCGCGGCGAAGAGACAAGCCGTTCACTGGAGGAAATTACCGGGGAGATAGAACGTTTATCATCAACCGGTTACAATGAAATAGTCCTTACCGGCGTTCATATCGGGCGGTATAAATATAATGGTTTGGACTTTCCGGGATTGCTTAAAGAAATCCTTACCGGCGCTGGACCCCGCATTCGTTTCTCCTCAATTGAACCTAATGAGATAAACGACAAATTAATCGCTGTAATTTCAGGTAACTCCCGCTTCTGCAGGCACATCCACATCCCGGTCCAATCCGGGTCCGATAGGATTCTGAGGGCAATGAACCGGGGATATCGTGCCGAAAAGATACGCCGGATTGCCGCGGATTTGCACAACGCGGTCAATGGTTTAACCCTCGGCGCCGATTTCATAACCGGATTCCCCGGCGAAACCGATGAAGATTTCAAACACAGCGAAACAATTGCATCAGAGGCCCGATTTGGTTATCTTCATGTGTTTACATATTCGGACCGGCCCGATACGAAGGCCGCGCGGATGAAGGAAAAGGTCGATTCCGAGGTTAAATCAAAAAGAACCGGCGAATTGATTCGGTTAAGCTCAAGCCTTATAGAAGCAAACCTCAAGGCGAATATTGGGAAAACCGGCGAGGTTATATTGGAATCGAGAAAACACAGGGCGACAGGCATGTTCACCGGTATCAGCGATAACTATCTTCGGGCGGTTTTTCCGGAATGTTCTTCTGAATACGGCAGGTTGGCGCGGGTCAGGTATAAGGCCCATGCCGGCGAGGGAAAGTACCAGTATCTCTTATCTGAGATAGACGATTGATGGAAAGCAAATCAAAGAAATTTCTTATCCGCACATTCGGTTGCCAGATGAACAAATATGACTCCGACCTGCTTTCCGATATGCTCCTTTCCTCGGGATGGGAATCAACGGCCGAACCGGCGGAAGCCGATCTGGTGGTCTATAACACCTGTACGGTGCGGGAAAAGGCGGAACAGCGGGCGCTGGCGCATATATCCGGCACCGCCGCCGTGAAACGAGCCAATCCCCGACTGCGGCTGGCGGTTATCGGATGCATGTCCGAACGCATGGGGCAACAGTTGCTTGATCAAATCCCCGAAATCGATTTTATACTCGGGCCCGACTATGAACATCGGCTTCCTGAACTTATCGAAAACGGTTTCCGGACAAAAGGAGTTTATGTCACCGGCAATGAAACTTCGGCTGATACCATTACCAGACCGTCGGCGCCGGTTTCCGTGCGAGGAATAAGCGCTTTCGTGGCTATTTCGAAAGGATGTGAAAACTACTGTTCGTATTGTATCGTCCCCTATGTCCGCGGACCGCTGGTTAACCGCCCTGCCGAAGATATAATAGAGGAAATTAACGCGCTGGTAGATACCGGGGTAAAAGAGGTAACCCTCCTCGGCCAAAATGTCAATTCCTATGAGCATGATGGCGTGGATTTCCCTGATTTACTGCGCAAGGTCGATGAGCGAACCGGCATCGATCGAATTCGCTTCACTACTTCACATCCCAGGGATGTCAGCGAAAAGCTTTTCAAAACTATGGCGGAAATGCCCAGGATATGCGAATCGCTTCACCTTCCAATGCAATCCGGCTCCGACAGGATACTTGGGTTAATGAACCGGGGATATTCCTATGAAAACTACCGCAACTCAATCAACACAGCCAGGCAATATATGCCCGGTATGTGCCTTACAACCGATTTAATCGCCGGATTTCCCACAGAAACTGAGGATGAATTCGGCATGACCCTTTCGGCAATTGAGGAAATTGGCTTCTCAGCGGCTTTTATGTTCCGATACTCTGCAAGGCCCGGCACAAAGGCGGCGGAATATCCCGACTATCCTCCCGAGGAAGAACGTATCGACCGGCTGAACAGGATGATAGCCTTACAGCAAACAATCGCCCGGGAAAAAAATCAAAAATTGGCAGGGACAACGGCCGAGGTGCTCGTGGACGGTAAGTCGCGCAAAAGCGATACCGAATTCAGGGGACGGGACCGCGGCGGCAGGACAGTTATAATTAAAGATTCTTTGAATCTTAATGTTGGAGATATCGTGGATGTAACAATCGAAAGCGCCGACAGCTGGACTTTAATGGGGCGGTCGGGTTAGATGATTATCAATATCCTGAATTTCATCTTTATAGTCCTCTCGATAGTTTTTAGTATTGCTTTTATTATCAGATACACCCGGGGCGCTTCGGAAACAAACGGCGGATGGAAAATAATACTCGGCGCCATTTTACTCGCGCTGGGAGGGGCTTTGGGGATTTTTCAGGATAAGTACCGGCAGATGAATGATATGATAAGCTCATTGGATATAGTATACCTGGCGCTTATAACCCTCGGATTAACTGTACTTTTTATAGGTATTTTTGAAAATTACTACCGCGGGAAACAGGATAACCGTTCCCTTAATGAACGGATCCGCAAACTGTCGGTGATTAAAAAAATTAACGAAAGCATCTTTCGGAAACCGGCGCTTGTTGAGTTGCTCAACAATTCCCTCGAATGGATACTTCAATTGCTAAGGCTTAAAGGCGGCATAATACATATCTATAATCCAAAGGATGGTTCCCTGGTCATGGGCGCGTTCAATGGTATGCCCTTATCGGTCGCGGGCAAAATGGAAGTTATCCCCCATGATGATATTTTTATTAGCATCCTTAAGAAAGGGGAGAGCTCATCAATCCCGGAGCGTTATTTCGCCAGTATAAACCCATCGGACAGAATTGAATACGGTTATCGTTCGGCATTGTCAGCTCCGCTGATCGATGATGGAAAGATCCTTGGTTCCATAACGTTGTTCTCAAAACAGATACGTTTTTTCAAGGAAAACACCCGCGATGATATAAAGCAATGCGCCGCCGCGCTTTCCAGCGCGATAAGCCAGCTTAAAAAAGAACGCTATTTCGAGCAACAGCTTTCCGCTTTGAACGCCCGTTCAAAGGCTTTCGATTTGCTTGTGGAAATGGGCAATCGCCAGCTCCGGATAATGAAGAATAGCGAGAGAATAAGGACCCTGACTGAAAAAATCGCCTCGGTTTTTCCGGAGTCCTGCGTGAGCGCCGTTTCAATTGATAAGAGAAACTACAAAATAAAGCTTCTATCGTCCACCGGGGATATATATTTAAATAACGGAGAGATCGAGCTGGGCAATGGAGATGAATTTTTGAGAATTTTGGAAGAGCTTGCCCTTAAAAATATCGACGACAAAGAAAAATTGCCTTATATATGGCACAAAAAAATCCGCGATGACATTTTCGCGGGAAGAAAAAGGGAGGTCCGGAGCGTAGTTGTTATTCCGGCGGGATTGTTCAGGGAAGTTCAATCCTACATATTTATTGAGAGCTATAAAAAAAGGTCATACCCTGAAAGTATAATGAAGTGCCTGCAATTCATCTCCGAAGCGGTCTTTCTCGTTTATCACCAGGACAACCTCAAAGCGAATATAACCGCGGAATACAACCAATTCCGCTATCTCACGGAAATCGGTATTTCGATGTCCGAGTTAAGCGACCCCCTCAGCTTCGATAAGCAGCTATGCGAAGCCGTGCATGACCTCGATAAAAACTTTCAGGGAGTATTTGTGTTATCTTTAAAGGGGGAAGGCGATATCGCGAATTTAACGGGATATTGCGACCCCGAAAAGAGAACGGCGATAAAAAACTACAACGCGGATTATCGTATTTTTCCGGTTGTGAGAACTGGCCGGATTTATAACCGTGATGAAATCGATGAAGACCTGAAACTTGTGATGGGAAATCCAACTTTTATCTTTGCCATACCATTCAAAGGCGACTCACGTATACTGGTTATCGCGACTTATGCCGATGATGAAACGACCTTCAGTAAAGCTAATTTCGATTCGGCGAAATGGCTTCTCAGAATAGTCAACCCCTTCCTGCGAGTTCAGAGAATAACGGCTTTAGAAAAATCCGCCTTCGATTCCGCAGAAAACATTGCTCCACAACTCGCCGATAATTTCTCCGACTTACTGGACGGCATTTACAATAACAGCCGCAGAATTCTTGACAGGTTAAATGAATCTCATTCATTGGAATCAACCGTTAAACCGCAAAACCTTAGAATATGGCTCGAAGCGGTCGAACGAGCCGCCGATGAGGGAAGGGGCGTTCTGAATCGGATGAGAAAAAGGACCGATAGGATTAATATGAATAATGAAGAGAAAGCTAAAAAACCCTTGAAGATCTTAGTGGTCGATGATAACTTCGAGTTGTTGAAGACCGCGGAGATGATGTTCAACGCCCTCGGACATGTCCCGGTAACTGCTTTGGACGCCTACAAAGCGCTGGATATTATTGCCGTTGACAAGGATTTCGATTTGATCTTTACCGACCTGGGCCTGCCCGGAATTGACGGCCTGGACTTTATCAGGCAAGTTAGAAGCAATGGTTTTACTAATCCGATTGTGGTTGTTACTGCCGCCGATGAAGAATTAACGCCCGAAGTTATAAGGGATTTGGATATAATGGCCGGGGCCGAGAAACCCTTCACCCTTGATTCCCTTACTGCCGTTGTTAAACAAACCCGAGAAGTATTAAACCGGAAAAACACTTAATATGAAAGAAGCCAAAATACCGGATATTTCCGAATACAGGTTCAAAGATTCCTTCCGGGTTCGCTATCATCACTGCGATCCCCACAAAATCGTTCATCACAGCAACTACCTTCGTTTTATGGAAAACGCCCGCGTCGAGTACTGGCGCCAGTTCGGTTTGAGTTACCGTGATTTCGAAACTACGGGTATGATGTTCGTTGTAGCCGACAGCTATTGCAAATATATCTCCAGCGCGAAGTTTGACGACAATATCGACCTTTATACTCGTACGACTAACATAAAAAAAATCGTCCTGCAGATGGATTACCTCATGAAAAGGCGGGATGACAACGAGACCATCCTCTACGGCGCTATTACCCTGGTAAATGTGGATTATAACACCCGCCGCCCGGTGCGTATACCCGAAAGTGTTGTGAGGGCTATCAAAGAATTCGAGGAAAACGGCACCGCCGCGGAAATCGACCCTTTGAAACTTATCAAAACCCGTTCTTGATACATATAAAACCGGAACATTCCTCGTTCCGGGCTTGTTGTATCAAATTCTGTAAAAACAACTTGCGTTATTACCATTGCCGTGATAAATTCTTCGGCTTTCGGAATAATAAGCGCGGAATTAGAAAATAGGAATTATTATGAACCATATTGAAAGAATCGACGCAGTTTTAAGAGGAGAAAAACCGGATAGGACACCTTTGAGTTTCTGGCGGCATTTCTTCCATCGGGAAGACAACGCCGAGGGCCTGGCCGATGCCATGCTTGCTTTCCAGCAAAAATACGACTGGGATTTCATGAAGGTCAATCCCCGGGCGGCTTATCATGTGGAAGCATGGGGCGCTAAGCTCAAATTTTTCGGCGATGAGTTCATTAAGCCGCAGATAGTGGAATTTCCGGTAAACACATCATCTGATTGGGATAAAATTGAAACCGTTGATCCCTCAAACCAGGCATTTTCAGAACAGTTGAACGCGCTGAAAATGATAAAAGACGGGCTTGGGGGTGAGTTGTATTTCGTGCAAACCGTGTTCTCTCCGTTATCCATCGCCGGTGATATGGTAAAAGAACCCCGGATGCTTATCGATGATATGAAAAACAATCCGGAGAAGATTCACCGGGTTCTTGAGGTAATCACGCAATCTCTAATAGCTTATAGCGAAGAAGTTCTCAAAACCGGAGCCGCGGGCCTGTTTTTCGCCACTACCGAATGGGCGACGACCAACACGATATCGAAAGAATTATATCTCGATTTCGGCAAACCGTATGACCTGCGAGTCCTCGAGGCTGTAAATGACGCCCGCATGAATGTCCTTCATGTATGCAAACCGAACAATATGCTGGAATTGTTTACCGAGTATCCTTTCAATGTTCTCAGTTACGCGGATACCGACGATGGCAACATGCCTTTCGATGAAGCGTCAAAAATATTCCCGGGTAAAGCTATAGTAGGGGGCCTCGGCGCTAAGACTATACTGGTGAACGGCAAACCTGAAGAAGTAGTCTCAGAAGCAGAGTCGAAATCCAATCTTTTAGATTCTTCAAAATGGATACTTGGGCCAAGTTGTTCGATACCGCCAGAAGTTCCGGAGGAGAACCTTAAGGCAGTACGCGATTGGGTGGATAGATAAATCATTATCTAACAAAACGATAACCTAAAGCTAAAAATGTAAGTATATACTTGACATTTTTCTAAAACCAATAATATAGTAACCCTACTGTATTAGTAATGTTTAGCAATAAGTGAGGAAATATTCTTGACAGAAGCGATAATTGAGGATATAAAGGCGATTATAAGCGCTGGTTATGAAAAAGACGAAGCGCTTGATAGAATTGTAGAAAAACTGAAAGACGAGATACCCTATTATGATTGGGTTGGCTTTTACCTCATCCAGGACGGAAAACTCAAGCTGGGTCCGTATCGGGGAAAGCCTTCACCACATGAGGTTATCGAGATTAGCGATGGCATCTGCGGCGCGGCGGTAAGGGAGAATTCCACGATAATCGTAGACGATGTAAACGCCGATCCCCGGTATCTCGCATGCAGTATTGAAACAAAATCGGAGATTGTGGTTCCAATTACCCGCGGTAATAGGGTAGTTGGAGAAATCGATATAGATTCTCATACGCCCGCGGCATTTACCGATAATGATAAGGAGTTATTGGAAAAAATCGCGGGGTTAGTAACGCAAATATTGTAACCAGGAGGTTATCAAAAATGAAGGAACAGATTGGACAGAATGCCGGCAGAGTCTGGCAGTATCTCGAGGAGACCGGCGAACCGGTAACCGTAAGCAGTTTGAAAAAAGCCCTGAAGGGAACCCCCGAAAGCCAGGTTTATACGGCTTTGGGATGGTTGGCCCGCGAAGATAAAGTTGACATCTATAAGAATAAAAGAGCAACTTACGTACGCGTAATGACCGGCTAATTGCTCTGGGCTTATGCATTTTACCAGGGACGAACTCCGCAGGTACGATGGCAAAAGCGGTCGTCCCTGTTATATCGCTTATATGGGGATGGTATACGATGTAACCGATTCTACCATGTGGGAGGAAGGGTTGCATTTAAATGAACATATGGGCGGAGAGGATTTGACCTCTTTTATGGAAAATGCCCCCCACGGTGATGATTTATTGGAAGAATTTCCCATTGTTGGGAGATTGGTGGATTAATTCACGACACCTCAGGAGTTGACAATGGCTTATATTATAACCGATGATTGCACCTTGTGCGATGTCTGCCGCCCGGAATGCCCCGAAGGAGCAATAACCGAAGGCGACCCCAAGTATATAATCGACCCCGAATTATGCAATGACTGCGCCTCATGCGCGGAAGTCTGCCCCGTAGACGCTTGTGTTCCAGCCGATGAAGCATAAAGTTCTTGCCTGCTGAAGTGGAGAAAGGTATCTTTCTTCTGGGTTATGCTTAACCCGTTTTTTATTATTATCACCAAAGCAGGAGTAAATAACATCATTTATGAAATTGTTCATCGCTACCGGAAATCAACATAAAATACGGGAAATCACCAAAATATTAGATAAATTCGGAATTACTCCGCTTACTCCCGCTAAAGGAGAACTCCCCGAAGTGGAGGAAACCGGGAAAGACTTAGTCGAAAACGCGATACT
Organism: Candidatus Zixiibacteriota bacterium; assembly: GCA_014730345.1. GTDB lineage: Bacteria > Zixibacteria > MSB-5A5 > UM-FILTER-46-8 > UM-FILTER-46-8 > WJIJ01. The sequence goes on from WJIJ01000110.1 coordinate 11,853, forward strand.
AAAAGCGAAGGCTGGTTACGAATTCTCAGGAATACCCACTATAGCCGATGATACAGGTTTGGAGGTTGAATACCTTAATGGGGTACCGGGGGTTTATTCGGCGAGATACGCGGGCGAAGGATGCACCTACGATGATAACAACCGGAAGCTGCTCTCCGCCCTCGAAGGTGTGCCCCATGAAAACCGCAAGGCGCGTTTCCGTACCGTTATTGCCCTCGCCCTGGATAGTAACATCGTGGAAACTGTGGAAGGCACTGTGGATGGGTATATAATCGATGAAAAAAAGGGCGAAAACGGCTTCGGTTATGACCCCGTTTTCCTCTATCCTCCTAAAGGAAAGACATTCGCCGAGCTGGAACTTGATGAGAAGAACAAAATCAGCCATCGCGCCAATGCCTTGATAGAACTCGAAAAACTTCTGTCATCGGGCAAGATCAAATTATGAGCAACGCGACCGCATCAACACCAAAAATAAAAATCTTGGACGAAAACCTCATCAATAAAATCGCCGCCGGAGAGGTTATCGAACGGCCGGCATCGGTGGTTAAGGAAATGGTCGAGAATTCGATAGACGCCGGCGCCCGGAATATATCCATAGAACTCGAAGAAGGAGGCCTGAAGCTAATCGCTATTCATGACGACGGAATCGGCATAGCCGGCGATGATCTCGAACTGGCTTTCACCCGTCATGCCACATCCAAAATACTAAAAGCCGAAGACCTGTTCAACATTCTCAGTTTCGGATTTCGCGGCGAGGCACTGCCGTCAATCGCTTCGGTTGCCCATGTCCGCGCCTTGAGCAGGTTCAGGGACCGCAACGCGGGTTCGGAAATCGAGATCGAGGGAGGTAAATTCAAGAGTTTGAAAGCCGCCGGTTGTCCTCCGGGAACCTCGATTTACGTCTCCAACCTTTTCTTTAATACGCCCGCCCGCCGCAAATTTATCAAGTCTCCGAGAGCGGAGCTGGCCAGGATTACCGAGCTTGTAACCTCCTATTCCATTGGCAATTACAGCATTGGCTTCAAGTTAAAACACAACGACCGATACCTCATGGAATACCCGCCTGCGAAAACGCTTAAAGACCGCTTGGGGGCGATTTACGGTTATAATTCGCTTGAAAATTTTATTCCCCTGCCGGGAACCGATGAAGGCGCGTTCGATAATCCGGGTACCCTGCTCGGGTATATTTCCCATCCCGACCAGGCCAAATCCAGGGCTACCGATATACGTTTTTTCGTAAATTTTCGTCCCATTTACTCCCGTACGCTGATGGCCGCCTTAAAGCAGGGATACGGAAACAAACTGCACCCAAAACTCTACCCGGTTTGCGCCGTGTTTTTTAATATGCTTCCCCGGGATATCGATGTTAATGTACACCCGGCAAAAACGGAGATACGCTTTAAAAACGAGAGCGAATTATTTATCAAACTCAAACGCGTGGTAGAACATGGGCTTAGATCCGCGGGGGTGCTTACCGGCCTTTCTATCGATGAAAACAATGAATCCCCAAGCCTTTCGGGGCAGGAAGCTTCAAAACCATTCTCCTTTAAAAAGCCCCCGGAACAGAAGCGGGATATGCAGGAGTCATTATATAAGGGCGGGTTTACCGGACCATCGGCAGGGCCCACGCCCGATCAATCCAATATCGACCGGGAAACCGGTGAGATCAAACCAGATATCGCAAAAGAGCCCCGTACGGAAGCCAATCTATACGACCGGCACGCCCAGCCGAAGATGTGGCAGTTCAAGGAAAGTTTTATCGTGGTTCCGTTGAAAGATTCATTGATGTTCATCGACCAGCACAATGCCCACGAAAGGATATTATACGAAGCGGCGATTCACCGCCTGAAATCGGGAAAAACATCAACCCAGCAATTGCTTTTCCCCATTACAGTGGACCTGACCCCGTCGGAATTCGCGAGATGGACCGATTATGAACAAATACTGGCACAGCTGGGCTATGAAATAAGCGAATTCGGCGGCAACTCCCTGATTATCACCGGAATACCGGCAGGAAGCGATGACAGCTCCCCGGAAATTGTATTAAGGAAAATACTCGATGATTTTCCCGGGGATGAGGATATACAGGAGGATTTAAACCGCCGCGCGGCGGCGTCTTTTGCCTGTCATTCCGCGATTAAGGCGGGGCAAAAGCTTTCACCCGAAGAAATGAACCTTATCTGCGACAAACTTTTTGCCTGCGAGGAATTCAATGTATGCCCCCATGGTCGTCCTATAATAGCCCGTTTGACCGTTGATGAAATAGAGAAAAAGTTCCAGAGGATTATACCGGAGAAGAAATGAAAGAAATTAATGACAAGCCGGTTTTAGTTATATGCGGCCCTACCGCGTCGGGCAAAACCCGCGTGGGAATTGAGGTTGCCAAGATACTCCGGGGAGAAATTATTTCCGCCGATGCCCGCCAGTTCTACCAGCTAATGGATATCGGCACCGCAAAGCCGACTCTTGCCGAGAGGGCTGAAGTACCACATCATCTTGTTGATTTCGCCGACATCAACTCCCAGATATCCGCGAATGATTTCCGGGAAATGGCGTTGGAACTGATAGAACAGATTTATTCACGGGAAAACGTTCCCATGATTGTCGGCGGTTCGGGTATGTACATACGCGCCCTCGAGGAAGGATTCTTCGAAGGCCCCAAAGCCAACCATAAATTCCGCCGGATGCTGGAGTATAAAATCGAAAAGGAAGGGATTGAAAAATTCCATAAGAGACTCCAGAAAGTCGACCCGGAAACGGCAGAACGTCTGAGTCCCCGCGATAAATCGCGTATTATACGGGCATTGGAAGTGTACCAGGAAACCGGGAAAAGCATCACCGAACTTCAGCGGGAGAATCCCAAACCTCGAACTGAATATACATTTATTAAGGCTGGCTTAAAATGGCCCCGCGAGCTTCTTTATCACCGTATTAACCGCCGGGTTCAAGATATGGTCAATGCCGGGTTGGTCGACGAAGTCAAACGTGTCTTCGATCATCTCCAACCCGGAGCCAGCAAGGCACATAAGGCTCTGGGTTACAGGGAGTTCAAGAAACATATCGATGGCGAAATCGGCCTCGAAGAAGCTATCGAATTAACCCGGCTTCATACGCGTCATTACGCCAAACGCCAGATTACCTGGTTCAGGGGCGACCCGGATATAAAGTGGTTCAGCCCGCGAAAACCGGGGATAGCTGAACGTATCGCAGAATATTTCCAAAACCGTGTTATAAAAATAAAAAAGTCGGATAATGCGTAGTTTACAAGGAGAAAATATGTCATCACAAAGCCATGGGGCAATATCGATTAATAGAACGACGCTAACATTTTGGAGTACGCGTTCCCTGGCGTTCCAAGCTATGTTGATAGCTTTAGCGGTTATACTTCCGGCAATTGCCCATTTAACCAACGCCCCGGTTCGAATCCTTCTGCCGATGCATTGGCCTGTTATACTTGCGGGCCTGGTATATGGATGGCGTGGCGGAGCCCTTGCGGGATTATTATCGCCTTTGGTCAGTTATCTTGTATCGGGGATGCCCTTACCGGCGATACTCCCGGCTATGACCGCTGAATTGTGCGTTTACGGTTTAATAACCGGTTTAATGAGGGAAACCCTTAAACTTAACCGGTTCCTTTCGGTAGCATTTGCTTTAATAATCGGCCGAATAGTGTTTGTTTTCTTTGTTTTCCTCGGATCGGCGGTAGAGCATAGTTACGGGCAATATTTCGGAGAGGCGCTTATTCCGGGTATCGCCGCGGGTACAGGCCAGATTATACTATTACCGTTAATCTCAGCATGGTGGATTAATAAAAGCCGGAATAACTGAGATTTCGGGATAAATTTATACCGTTTTTGAGCTTATTGAATAATGCCAAATTATGCCCGGCGAGCTTCCGCAGGCTGTGACAAAACGATTGAAAAATAATCTAAATTAAATGAAACAACGATTTTGACCGCGGGAGGATCACTCCTGAAATAACCGCGCGTATTAGACCGTGGATGTATAATAGTTTACACGACGGATTGGAGCCTGTCATTATTTCGCATAAGGAACTTTTCTACGTTAAAACGCGGGTTCTCCATTTCTTACGCATTATTTCATTATGCTGCGGAGTACCTGCGCCCTGCGGTATTGCTTCAACTTAACCGGGAATATAAATCCTTTTTTTAGTATTTTTATACCTCAAGTAAAATCCGCATTTTTCCGATGAAAATTAATGAACGTTAGCGCGGCGAATCCTGCACCCCCTTAGTGTCGCCGGACAACCACGCCTTCAGCGTGAAACTTGTTAGCCAACGGCTTAACGAAGAAGAAGGCGAGATATGGATTACAAAAATGCGGCGGAGATACGTTTAGCGGTAAAAGCAAATCCCGATGACCCCAATATTCTCCGGGAAGCGGCGGAGTATTTCCTGTCAGTAGAACTCTACGACGAATCGATGAAATACTGGGCCGATTACAACCGGCTTGTCGGCGGAGACCCCGATGCCCATAAAATAATCGGCGCTTTAAAGGGGAGAATCGGCAATCACCAGAAGGCGAAAGAACATTTCGAGAAAGCTTTGGCGCTTCGCCCCGATGACCCGGACACCCATTACAACCTGTCATTGACATTGCTCAATCTCGGCGATATCACCGGTTCGATCAATCACCTCGCCGAGTCGGTGAAGTTAAATCCCAGGGACCTGACCGCGTGGAACAACCTCGGCGTATTGCTTTTCGAGACTAAAAACCGCAAGGAAGCCGAAAAATGTTTTCTCACCTGCCTTAATATAGATCCTTTTTACCGGGACGCTTACTTAAACCTGGCGCAATTCGAAGGGCAGTTTGAGAATCCCGATGAAGTAATTCGATATTTCCGCACTTATCTCGATATCCACAAGGAGGATGAACTCCTCAAAGCGGCATACGAAGTATTCAAGCCGAGGGATGAACCGCGGGAATCGGTCAATTACAATGGAATTAAAGTATCGCTGGCGGCATTTTCAGATTTTGAAACCGATCCTGAACGCAAGCTTCGCTGGGGCGATTACTGGTTCAAGAAAGAATTTTCGGAGGCGTTCGAGAGACTGGGATGCGAAGTGGTCGAAAATAACGCCGATTTACTCCTGCATCTCTTCGGCGTACCCATGAATAACCTGCCTTCAGCGAAAACCCGCGCTATCTGGATCCACAGTCATCCTGATATGGTTTCCGCTGAATTATTAAACAAGTACGATAAGGTTTTCTGTCTTTCGGAACCGTTTATCCCGCGCATTAAATCGATGGGATTCGACGCTGAGCTTTTAATCGGTGGCACCGGAAAAAAGCCGGTTGAAAAGGCGGAAAAGAAATACGACCTTGTTTTTGTCGGCAATACCAAGGGAAAATACGGCCGGCGGATTATCCGCGACCTCGGCGGAAACTACCAGGGATTGAAGGTCTGGGGTGAGGGATGGGAGCATATCCTCCCGCCCGAAAATATCGAGGGAATATACTTCGAAAACCAGAAATTACCTGAACTTTACGCATCAACGAAAATCTCGCTCAATGACCATCATGATGACATGCTCCGAGAAGGTTTCCTTAATCCGCGCGTGTTCGACATCCTCGCGTCCGGCGGGTTCGTTATCTCCGACAAGATGACCGGAATGGACAAACTCTTCGAGGGCGCGGTTCCCACGTATGAAACCCCGGAAGAACTACAACAACTGATAGATAAATATCTCAACGATGATAAGGCGCGCGAAGAATTGTCCGCGCGAGGCAGACAGATAGCATTGAAGTATTCGTTCGATTACATGGCATCACAGGTAATGAAATCAATTTACGGGGATTCCACGGACGCAAAAACAGGCATGCCGGCGAAGAAGATGACATTTAAGCGAAGCGCCGAAAGGAAACCTGTTAATGTGGGCATGGAGCATGAAAAACAATCCTGTGTATTCGGTATAGATGTCTCCGGCAGGGAGGAATACGAGGTTTTGCCTATCATCAATGGTTTCCGGCTGGTTCATGAGTTCTACAATCAAACCAGACTGCAGGTCATCGGGAACGCGAGTTTCGATATAGGCCCCGAGTTAGAGGGAAATGCAAACATCGAGAATGTTCATGACCTGAGCAAATGCGATGTGTTCATCGATTGTTGCCTTAAATACACGGGCGAATCGAATACTCCGGAGAACACGCGTTTCCGGTTAACGCCTAATCTCGAAGATGAGTATTATCGTGGTGATGATTGTACCATCCTGAGGATAAACACCCAGAAAGACATAGAGCTGGGGCGGATCTGGGAATTCAATGACCTGGCATTTAAGCTGGGATTCGCGGCCGAAAACCTGGAAACCATAATCAGCAAATACAAAGACGTGCAAATTTAAAATACGCGGGCGGATTTAAAAATGAATAAAGATGATAAATACAGATATAAGGGTAAAAAGATTGCCTGGGTAGGTCCTTTCGAGGGCGAGCATCAATACGCCCACATGATACAAAAAACACTGGAGAGCCTCGGAGTCGAAGTAATCCCGGTCGATTACCGGATCCAGCGCTCCAATCTCACCAATATCCTTTTAGGCCTCGATGTTGACGCGTTGATCGTTAACCGCGGTGAAGGAATCGATCCGCAGATAATCAGGTCGATGAACTGCCCGACGCTTTTATGGTATGGGGAATATATCCACGGCAATGACCAGGCCGCTATTCTCCACCGGCAGGAGCTGTTATACAATGGTTCGGCTTTTGATTATGTTATCTGGGAAGGGTTTCGGGAAGAACTCTCTATGAGTGTTATGCGCAACCTCGGTTGCTCAAATGTCAGTTATGTTTACCCTAACAGGATTGATAAAGATGTTTACCGCAAAATGAAAGTCAAAAAGGAATACGATGTTAATTTCATCGGCTCCCTTACTCCCCGCAGGGAGGAATTCCTGAACTATATCATGGAGAAAACGAATTACGAAGTCAATTTCACCACGACTTATGATATTGAAGAACAGGTCCGGATTTTCAATGAAAGCCGAATCAACCTGCATATAAATTTCGCTCCTTACCATCTTGAAACAACCGTCAACCTGCGCGTATTCGATGTTTTAAGCTGTGGTTGCTTCATGCTCAGCGAGGGGGTGGAACATGATGAAATGTTCAAGGACGGTGAACATCTCGCATTTTTTAAGCCTGGTGATAAGGATGACATGGTTCAAAAAATAGATTATTACATTAAAAACAGCCGCGAAAGAAATTCCATAGCGAAACAGGGGCGGAAATATCTCCATGAAAATTATTCAGTTGATGACACGGTATTGGCATTGCTGGATGCCATAGATTTCGAGGGTTTCAGCCGTTCGCTCAGGTTAGAAGAATACGGCATAGGCACTGATAAATTCGGCATCCCCAGCCGTAATTTTATCAGAATGGGCAACGCCTGTAAAATGATACTTGATGAACGTTATGCCCAGCATCATCACATGTTTGGATTCCGTTTATTTCAAATGGGTGAGTTTGAAGCGGCTATCGATGCCTACTGGCGGGCGTTGAAATTACTGCCCAATAATCCGGCGACTTTGGATTTACTGGCGCGCGCGTATGTTAAAATAGATGAAATCAGGGGAGCGGAAGATATAGTGAATAAATTGAGAGCTGTAAATCCTGGATATCCGGGATTAAGCGAACTTAATCAATTACTCGCCGGTCGCGGGAGTGTTAATAGACTTGAAGGAAATCAAAATTTAACGGAGGTGCATAGTGGTTAAGGTAGCGGTTATAGGTTGCGGTTACTGGGGACCGAACCTTATCAGGAATTTCAATGAATTGGACAATGCCGAAGTCGCGATGATAAGCGATTTACGCCCGGAAAGACTCAGAACAATGTCCGGAAAATACCCAAAGATGCAGGTAACTGTTGATCATAATGAAGTGCTGAACAATCCCGATATCGACGCGGTCGCTCTGGCTACACCGGTGGAAACTCATTATCCGCTGGCATCGACAGCCATAAAGAACGGGAAATCGGTATTTATCGAAAAACCCCTCACCGCTTCGGTTAATGAAGCTGAAGAGCTTATTGAACTCGCGGAGCGGCACAACCAGAAACTGATGGTCGGTCATACCTTTGTCTACACCGGCGCGGTACGCAAAATAAAGGAATTTATCGATAACCGTGAACTTGGGAATATCAATTACTTCGACTCGGTTAGGGTCAACCTGGGGCTGTTTCGCCCGACAGTAAATGTCCTCTGGGACCTCGCTCCCCATGACATTTCCATCATGGATTACCTGCTCGGTTCCGAGCCCGAATTTGTCAGCGCCGTTGGGGCGTGCCATTCCGGGACCGGTATCGAAAATATCGCCTATATTACTATCCACTACCCGGGAAATCTGCTGGCTCATATCCATGTCAACTGGCTGGCTCCGGTGAAACTCCGCAAGGTACTCATCTCAGGCACTAAGAAGATGATTGTCTATGATGATACAGAACCGGATGAAAAGGTAAAGGTTTATGACAAGGGTATCATGATAAACGATGATGAAGATAAGATGTATTCGCAGATGGTTGAATACCGCATCGGCGACATGTACGCTCCCAAGCTGGATACATCCGAAGCCCTGCGCACCGAGTGCGGACATTTCGTGGATTGCATAATCAATGACAAAAAGCCCATTACCGATGGTGAAGCGGGCCTGCGCGTGGTGAAAATTCTCCAGGCCGCTCAATTATCGATGGAAAACAACAATGAAAGGGTAGACATAAGATGTATCAGAAAATCACCGGCGACGTTAAGCTCGGAAAAGATGTCAAAATCTTCGACTTCGTCAACCTCTATGGCTGCAGTATAGGGGATAATTCAAAGGTCGGCGCGTTCGTGGAGATTCAAAAAAACGCGTATGTCGGCAAAAACTGCAAAATTTCCACCCACAGCTTCATTTGCGAAGGTGTTACCATCGAAGATGATGTTTTCGTGGGTCACGGAGTGAACTTTATCAACGATAAATACCCCCGGGCTACGGCTGGCGGACAACTCGCAACCGAGGAAGACTGGGAAGTGGTAGCAACCCTCGTAAAAAAGGGCGCTTCTATCGGCACCGGTTCGACAATACTATGCGGTGTTACTATAGGGGAAAACGCTATAATCGGCGCCGGAAGCGTGGTTACCAAAGATGTTCCCGCGAACGCAATTGCAGCCGGAGTACCCGCCCGGATAATGAAAACAATCGATGAGGAAGAGGTGGTCTATGAAAGTACCGTTTCTTGATTTAAAAGCCCAATACAAATCAATAGGCAAGAAAATAAAAGACCGGTTTGAATATATTTTTGAGAACACCGCGTTTATTCTCGGGCCGGAAGTTGAAACTTTTGAAAAACATTTTGCCGAGTGGATCGGCGTTAAGTATTGCCTTGCCTGTAATTCAGGGACATCCGCCCTTCATTTGGCATTGCTTGCCAATGGTATCGGCAAAGGTGATGAGGTCATAACCGTTCCCAACACTTTCATAGCCACCGCCGAAGCTATTTCATACACAGGCGCAAAACCCGTTTTCGTTGATGTGGACCCGGATACTCTGCTGATGTCCCCCAAGCAATTCGAAGGGGCTGTTACTCCCAAAACGAAGGCTGTAATTCCGGTGCATCTTTTCGGGCAGGCTTGTGACATGGCGGCGATTAACACCATCGCCCGGGCTAATAATATCGCGGTAATCGAGGATGCCTGCCAGGCGCACGGCGCGGAATACGCCGGTCAGATGCTCGGTTCTTTCGGCAAAGCCGCCGCGTTCAGTTTCTACCCCGGCAAGAACCTCGGCGCTTATGGCGAGGGTGGAGCAATGGTTACCGATGATGAACAGGCATATCAACGAGCTAAAGCTTTTCGGGATCATGGACAAACCCGGAAATCTGAGCATACGGTTATCGGGTATAATTACCGAATGGATTCTTTCCAGGGCGCGGTGCTCAATGTGAAACTCAGGAGCATGAAGGATTACAGCAATGCCCGCCGTCGTCATGCTCAGCAATACCGTGAACAATTGAGCGGACTGCCTATCCAGCTTGTTGACGAAGAAAACGAAAGCAAAGGCGTGTACCATCTTTTTGTCATCAGGACAGAACATCGCGATGAGATGCGGGAGTACCTGGGCGCGATGGATATCGGCACGGGAATTCATTATCCCAAACCGGTTCATCTTCAGAAAGCTTATGAGCATCTCGAATACCGCCGGGGAGATTTCCCCGTCGCTGAAAAAGCGGCTGACGAGATGGTTTCATTGCCGATGTTCCCCGAGCTAACTGAGGACCAGGTTCGCTATGTATGTAGCTGTATCCGTAACTTTTTCAAAAACAACAATGCCGATGACCTTTGGATTAAAACCAGGGAAGAAGCGGTAACGGTTTGACAGACGGAGTGCCATGAGATGTTAAACACCGGAATCGACACACAAACATCAAACAGGTTGATGGAATTAGCCGAATTGAGAGTGGTCCCGGCGGTATCGGCGAACAAACCTCTCGAGGAATCGGATGAGATTTCCCGTTTCGCGGATTACCTCCGGGATTGTTTTGATAAAAATGAACTGAGTAACCTGTATTTCCAATTCGAACATGCCCATGGACCCTTAGCGGACCTGTACAGAAGCTTAACCTTGCGGGCAATTATAAAATCCTGCGGGATATGCCTTTCCATCGAGCCCGGCGTTAAATTCAAACATCCGGAGACCTTTGAATTTGGAGATGGCGTTTTCGTAGGAACCAATGTCTTTTTGCAGGGGCGTTTTGACGGTGAATTTAAAGTGGGCGACAGGACCTGGCTGGGACCAAATTCATATTACGACTGCCGAGCCCTCGAGATTGGGAGCTATGTCGGAATAGGACCAGGCGTGAAATTTCTCGGTTCTGAGCATACCGGAACTCCTGTAGAGAAGCCCACCGTAACCACAGATCTCGTAATCCGAAAAACGAAGATAGCGGATAATGTGGATATCGGCACAGGCGCCGTTATCCTGCCGGGGATTAAAATCGGTGAGGGCGCGATAATCGGCGCGGGCGCGGTAGTGAACCGGGATATACCCGAATACGCCGTCGCCGCGGGTGTTCCGGCCAGAATAATAAAATCGAGAATTAACAAAAGTAAACAGGAGAGATGTTTTGGACAAGGGGAAAAATAATCTTAGGGGTTCAAGGATACTAATCACCGGGGGAGCGGGTTTGATAGGCTCGCATATCGCCGACCTTTGCGTTCAAAAAGAAGCGGGCGAGGTTATAGTTCTGGACAATTTCACCCGCGGCCGGAGGGAAAACCTCGATTGGGCCGCGAACTGCGGAAATGTAACTATTATTGAAGGCGATATAAGAGATCCGGAAATGCTCATGGAAGCCACCCGCCACGTTGACTATATATTTCACCAGGCGGCGATCCGGATTACAGCTTGTGCCGAATTTCCGCGCGGAGCAATGGATGTCATGGTCAATGGCACATTTAATGTCCTTGATGCCGCCGCGCGCAACAATGTCAAGAAAGTGGTTGCCGCGTCTTCAGCGTCAATCTATGGTATGGCCGAGGAATTCCCCACGACTGAGGAACATCATCCATATAACAATGACACCATATACGGCGCATTTAAAATGGCAAACGAAGGGATGCTGAAATCGTTCTACGCCATGTACGGCCTTGAATACACAGCGCTCAGGTATTTCAATGTTTACGGTCCGCGTATGGACGTATTTGGGGCATACACCGAAGTAATGATACGCTGGCTTGATGCCATCGACCAATGGGTGCCTCCGAAAATATTCGGTTCCGGTGAACAGACCATGGATTTTGTATATGTCGGCGATGTCGCCCGGGCTAATGTACTGGCAATGGAAGCCCGCGGCGTTAACACCGCCCTGAATGTAGCTTCCGGTACTGAAACCAGTTTGAAGGGACTCCTTGATAAGATGCTGGCTATTACTGGTTCGACCATAAATCCGGAATATCATCCCGAACGCAAGGTAAACCCGGTACCCCGGAGATTAGCAGACACATCCCGCGCCGAACTCGAGATTGGGTTTAAAGCCGAAACATCCCTTGAGGATGGATTGTCAGAACTTATCAATTGGCGCGAGGGAGTTAAAAACTCGAAACAAAATTTGGTGTTAAAATGAAAATACCATTGACCAAACCATATTTATCGCAGGAGGAGGAGAACGCCGCTTCTGAAGTGATCCGCTCGGGCTGGTTAACTCAGGGACCGAGAGTAGCCGAGTTGGAGAGAAAGCTCGTTGATTATATCGGCTGCAGGGACGCAGTCGCCGTCTCCTCCTGTACTACTGCCCTTTATCTGTGTCTAATCGCCGCCGGCATTGGCGATGGCGATGAGGTTATCTGCCCCGCGTATACATTTATCGCCACCCCGAATTCAATTGTCCACGCCGGTGCTAAACCGGTATTCGTGGACATTGACCCGGCGACATACAATCTCGATCCGAACCTTATCGAGGATACTATAACCAATAGAACTAAGGCGATAATGCCCGCATACCAGGGAATGGCATCCGGAACCGATGAGATAAATGAAATCGCGCGTAAGCACAACCTGGCGGTAATCGAGGATGCCGCTCCCGCAATAGGAGCGCTATACAAAGGCCGTAAGGTCGGTTCTGAAAGTTTCCTTTCATGTTTCAGCCTGCACCCCCGCAAAGTTATCACCGCCGGAGAAGGAGGATTGATAACCACAAATGACCCGGAGACGGGTAAAAAACTAAGGAAACTGCGCCATCATTATATGTCCGTCACCGACCTCGAACGCCACAAAAGCGATGATTTGATCTTTGAAAGTTACCCCGAGGTAGGTTATAACTTCCGTATGACCGATATCCAGGCCGCAATCGCCTCGGTGCAAATCGACCGGCTTGAGGGTTTAATAGTCAAGCGCAGGGAACTTGCCTATCGTTACAATGAAGCATTCGGGAAAATTAATTGGGTTTCGGTTCCTGTTAATGACGAAAATCATTATAATACCTATCAATCCTACATGATACGTCTTTCCCCGGAAGCTCCGGTTTCCAGGGACAATATTATGAAGGGATTGATGAAAGCCCAGATTGCCTCCCGCCGGGGCTTTATCAGCTGTCATAAGGAATCGTATTACAGGAAAATGTATCCGGATCTGACTTTAAAGAACAGCGAATATTGCACTGATAACTGTATCATCCTGCCGCTCTTTCCGGCAATGACCAGGCGCGAGCAGGATTATGTAATCGAGAACTTCAAGAGGATAGCCAGTGAAAGTACTGTTGATACACCCGCCCTCGCGGGAAGTCTACGATAAATTCGCCCGGAAAAGCATAGACCGCCTTCCCATAGGTTTAGCATATATCGCGGCTGTAACTGAAAAGCAGGGGCATAACACCATTGTGATTGACGCCGAGGCGGAAAAACTGAGTCTAATGCAACTTTACGGGCATATCTATGATATCCAACCGGATGTTTTGGGAATAACCTGCACCACGCCGCTTTTCCCCATATCCGCCAAAATACTCGCCCGGGTCAAGGAACTTATCCCTGTCTGCAAAACGATTCTTGGCGGACCGCACATCAACGCGCTGCCCGGGGAATCACTCAATAGCTGTCACAGTCTTGACTATGTTATTTTCGGCGAGGGGGAGGCGAGTTTCGGGGAATTGTTGACCGCCCTGCAATCCGGCGCCGAAAGACCGAAAATACCGGGTGTCGGTTTTAGAAACGGCAAAGGGATTACTTTAAACTCCCCCAGGAAAGCTATCGAAGACCTTAATCAACTGCCGTTTCCGGCGAGACATCTTTTTCCCATGAAACGTTATCATGACCCCGACCGGTACAATAAACCATATACCCTCATGGTAACCAGCAGGGGATGCCCGTATAACTGCATCTTCTGCGGCTCATCGGCGACATGGGGGAGAAAAGTGCGTTTTCGTTCGGCGGAGAATGTCCTCGCGGAAATCGACGAAGTGGTAAACAGATACGGCGTCGGGAATATTACCTTCACCGATGACACCTTCACTCTGGGCAAGAGAAGGGTAATCGATATATGCAGAGGTATTACTGACAGAGGATATAAAATAAAGTTCCTGTGCAGCTCCCGTGTCAACACTATAGATGAGGAAAGATTGGATGCTCTGGCCGAAGCCGGGTGTATCGAACTTTCCTTTGGAATCGAATCCGGTGATGAAGATATCCTCAAAACGATATGTAAAAATATCAGGCTGGATGAGGTGATACCTAAATTCGAACTTGTCAAAAGGTACGGAATCCGGGTGCACTCGTCGTATATCCTCGGTAATCCAGGCGACACCCATGACACCATAGAAAAAACAATTCAATTTGCCATTGATTCGGGCACTGATGCCGCCCAGTTCTCTATTTCAACACCCTATCCCGGCACGGCGCTTTGGGATATGTCGGTTCAAAAAGGAAAACTCAAAGATGTGGATTTTTCCAGGCATAAGTGGTATTACTCTGTTGTCGCGAATCTGAGCGAGGTTTCCGATGAAGCTCTGATTGAATATCAACGCAACGCGTATAAGAGATTCGAGGAAGCCAGGATTAATTCAAGTTTCAATAAAAACGGAGTATCACAGGATTAAAATGATAAGAAAAGCTGACCCTGGAATATTTGGAGCCGCCCGCTCATTGATGCAGAGCGGCGATTTTCGGAGCGCCGAAACGCTTTTAAAAAACTTAGTTGCCGATTACCCAGATGACCCCAACGTTGCCTGCGCCATGGCCGATTGTTATGCGGGTATGCCAGATTATGAATCGGCGGAATACTGGTACAGGAGAGCCGTTTCTATACAGCCATATAATCCCCAATTGGGCTTAAGCTACAATCGGTTTCGAATTGCCAACCTGCGTAAACTCCCCCAGGACCGGCCTAAGTTTTTAATCGGCCCCCTGATGGGAGCGGCTTATTTTTTCGCTAATTACGCCGACTGCGTATTTTACGGTTCCAATAACCCGGTTCAGAATGATCCGACCCAGATTCAATCCGGTATATATTCAGATATCAGTAATATTATTAAAAACTGCCCGAATGGATTTACTCCGGAAAAAATCATCTGTATGATTCCCGAATACAACTCGCCTCCGGCCGGAATTGAGGACTGCGGGATAGAAACAGTAGGCGTTTACACGGACCTCCCCGCCCACTCGGAAATGATTGCGTTAACGGCGCCATTATTTGATATATGTCTTACCCAGGGATTTCATGATGGCCCCGATATGCTTTTAAGGCTTGGGGCGCGGAAGTCCGGGACAGGATTTTTTATCGGCGATGACCCGCTTTTCTGGAGAGATACTAACAATCAAAGGGATATCGATATCCTGTTCCTGTCGACTTTCCAGGTCCCGCACCTATATAGAGGCCGGAACAGAATCATTAATGAACTGGTGAAACTGACAGATAAATACAAAATCGTTATCGGTACCGAAAACCAGAAAAATTCAGCGGAATTATCCACACGCGCGAAAATTGTCATCAACTCATCCCATTCCGGGGAACTAACCTCCGAGATGATAGCGCGGCGAATATTCGAGAGTATGAGTTGTGGCGCGCTATGTTTCGCCGAGGAAAATATCGAGGTAGTCAAGCATTTCTACAAGGATAAATCGGAGATTGTCTATTATAATCCGGAAAACCTTTTGCCGCTTCTGGAAAGCTATCTGAAAAGCGACAGCGAACGACAGCGTATTGCAGAATCAGGCAAAAAGAAAACCATCTCGGAATATACTTATGCCCGCAACATAGAGAAAATATTTTACCTGGTGAAGGCGGAGCATGGCTATCGCATTTCGGATACTAACCGCAAGATTCACAAAGCCGAGTATAACCTCCGAAGGGCAAGGTCACTGTTCTATTCGCATACCCAGAGGAACTATAACCAGATAAATAACCTTTTAAAATCCGCGGGAGACCAGGATCCGGCATTTGAATCCGAGTGCGAGAACGATCTCGCCGTTGTTTCCGCTTACGCTTTGGGAATAAGAGATTCTGAAGGAAAATTCCGTAAAATCGACAGCGCAGAAAACCCCATATTGTTCGCCAACGCGGTTATCTCCGAACTTGCCGGAAATCATATTGATTCAGCTTTGAAATTGATGGCCATGGGAATTCCCTCTTACAAAAACGGAATAAATTTTGGCCTTCCGCTTTATCTTGTAATGAGCAGGGACGGACTGATCCCCCCGGAAAGACATACTTCGAGTATTTACTACATTAAAATCCAGGAAGCATACTTGCAGTATCCGCTATTGGATGATGGCTTTAAAGGGCGGATTCAAAAAATAGTAGAGGCTGAATTGAATAAGCAGGCAGGTAGTTCACTATGCGCGATTGAAAAGTACGAGGAAGCTATCTCTATGATGGAAACGGCTGTGGAAGAATATGCCAATGATTATCAACTCCACCATCAATTGAGTATCGCTTATCATGAAACCGGAAAGATAGAGAAGGCGCTCGAATTATCCCGAAAGGCATGCGAGCTACTGCCGTTGAATATCGAATACAGGTATACCTATTGCAAAATCCTCTATATGTTGGAAAACTATGAGGAAATTTTCGAAACTGCCGATTCCTTATTAAAGGCGGATATTCGCATCGAAGGAAGTTTAGTACCGATTGTATTGATGCGCAATGCCGCGGCGGAAAAAATAAAACATCCTGACGCGGATAAATATATTAATGACTTCCTCTCCAATACAGAATTGAGCGAAAGCGATTTTGAACTATTGGGAGATACCGGAAGAGAAATTTTAGATAAATGGCGACAACTATCCTCTAAACAATGAGGTAATACTATGTATAAAGGCAAAACTGTCCTGGTGACCGGGGGAACGGGTTCGTTCGGTCATTATATTGTTAAAGAGCTGATGAGAAAAGACCCCGCCGAGATACGCATCTTCAGCCGCGATGAGAAAAAGCAGGATGACATGCGTTATAAGTACCGCCACATGGACAATCTGCGGTTCATTATAGGCGACGTGCGCAACAGCGAAAGCCTTATGAATGCTGTTCGCGGCTCCGATATGATATTTCACGCGGCGGCATTAAAACAGGTCCCCAGTTGCGAATATAACGTCCATGAAGCGGTTTTGACCAATATTATCGGCGGCAAGAATGTTATCGATTGCGCGATTGAGGAAAATGTCGAAAAAGTTATCGCGGTTTCCACCGACAAGGCGGTCAAACCGGTTAATACCATGGGCATGACCAAGGCGTTGCAGGAAAAGCTCATGATATGGGCGAACCTGAATAAAAACGGGTGCAGAACGGTTTTCGCCGCCGTTCGCTATGGCAACGTGGTCGGCTCACGCGGCTCGGTTGTGCCGCTCTTCAAAAAGCAGATCGAGGAGGGCGGACCGTTGACTATTACCGACCCGGAAATGACCAGGTTTATCCTTACCCTGGAACAGGCGGTTAAGCTGGTTTTTAAAGCCGCCGAAGAAGCTGTCGGCGGGGAGATATTCGTGATGAAGATACCGTCGGTCAAAATTGGAAACCTCGCCGATGTTATGCTCTCCAGCGTACCGGAGTCGCTTCGCCCGGATGTTAAAATCTCCGGCATCCGCCCCGGGGAAAAAATTGATGAAGTGCTGGTTTCCGAGGAAGAAGCTTTCCGCACTATCGACATGGGCGATTACTATTGCATTCTACCGGCAGTCGATATTCCCGTGGTTAGGGAACGATACAGGGACGTTCCCTTTGTCAATATTACCGAATATACCTCCGGCAATACCGAAAGATACAGCGATGAGAACATGGTGCGACTGCTCGACAGCGAGGGATGGATGCCCACTGTAAGGTCCATCATGGTAAAAAGAGGTTTGAGTGAAGATGATACCAGTCTACGGAGCATAAACCGAAATCGAATCATCAGGGAGATGGAGACGCTGTGACTAAAAACAAATCTAATAGCAAAAAACGTAAATTAGCAATAAAGAAAAAGAATAAAGATGTATTCCCGCGCAAAGAGCTAAAAGCCATCGACAAACTCGAGAAGATGATGGAGGCGGGGGACTACTCGGGCATAAAACGCGCGGTTAAGAAAACCATATACAAGGAACTAACCAATAAGGTTTTGCGCGAAAGGGCGGTATACCTTGGGGCATTCGCCATTACGTCACTGAACGAACCTAATGCGGCCCTTCGACTTCTAAGGGAGCATGTCTTCATCCCCGATAATGTAGACAGGGAATATCTGTATACTTATTTGTTATTGAAAGTAAACGAACCGGAAGCTGTCATCAAGCATGGCTCGAGATACCTGCGGTTTTATAGAAACGAACCCGAATACAGCAATTCCGAATTCAACCGCACAAATATTCGCAACAGGCACGAGGTGCATAATTTCCTGGCCCTTGCCTATAAAAAGATGTTTCTCGCCGAAAAAGCAATCCGGGAATTTAAATATGCTATCAGGTTTAAAAACGATTATGAAGAATCAATATTGAACCTCATATCCCTTTTGATCGAGAATAACCGTTTCGCCGAAAGCGAAGAGTTATGTGATAAGTACCGGGATGTACTCCAAAATAATCCCCAGTTGGAAAGCCTGCACGCGATTGCCGTATTTGGCAGTGGAGAGACAGAAACGGGCGAAAAATTGCTCAATCGTCTTCTCGAGAAATACCCGGATTCGCCCGATGCTATCCTCAACCTGGGTGTTATGTACCAGAAAACCGGCGACTATAACAAAGCCCGTGAATATTACCTCAAAGCCAGGGAAATAGCCCCTGAACATAGAGGAGTGATTGAAAACCTCTTCAAACTCGAGGTAAATCACTTCGGTAAAGAACCAGCAATTTCCCTGTGCATGATAGTCAAAAATGAAGAAGACAATATTGCCCGATGCCTTAATTCGATTAAAGATGTAGTAGACCAGATGGTTGTGGTCGATACCGGTTCCACCGACCGTACCGCGGAAATTGCCGGGGAAATGGGAGCGGAAGTATATCATCACCCGTGGAGGAATTCATTCTCGGAGGCAAGAAACAACTCCATAAAGTATGCTACCGGCGACTGGATAATCTACCTCGATGCCGATGAAGAGCTTTTTGAAGAGGATAAGGAAAAACTGCGCCAGGCGGCAAGAGACACTAATTCTAACGCGGTTTCCATACAAATTTTCAACCCGACTCACGGTAAACAGCAGGGTTACCTTAGATTTACGAGAATGTGGAGGAATCACCTCGGCTTCCATTTTGAGGGAATCGTTCATAACCAGCTTGTATACGACGGTTTCGTAAACGAAAGCGATGTCCGCATACGGCATTATGGCTACGGTTATGAAAAAGAGAAAATGGAGAAGAAGTATGAAAGATCTTCCGCTCTTTTATTGGAACAATTAGAAGAAAACCCGGATAACACATTCGCCTTGTTCAATCTGGCTCAGATCAGGAGGGGCCAGCAGAATCATGAAGAAGTGATCAAATATGCCAGCAGGCTGACTGAGCTGATTAACGAAAAAACCCGAGGCCAACTCCATCTTTACCTGATGGGTCTCGACCAGCTTTGCACATCCCATTTCTTCCTGAAAGATTACCGGAAATCTATTGAATTTGGCAAAAAGGCGTTAAAAGTCAAGCCTGACTATTTCGATCCAATGTTGACTATCGCGTCAGCATATACAGCCATTGAAGATTTTGAGCAGGCTCTGCATTATTACAACCTGTTTTTAGAAACCATCGATAGCTTCGATCCTGAGAAAGAAAAGGTAAACCTGATTTTAAACAATCTCGGTTCTGAATATTATGCTTACTATGGCATCGGAGCGATTTACCGCCGGATGAAACGCTATAAAGAAGCCGAGAAATACTTATTGAAAGTTTCCGAACAGGTCGAAAACCACCTCAAATTGCACTTTGAACTTGGACAATTAGCGTTCGATAGAAAAGACTATCAGGCCGCCAAAAAGGAATTCGAACTCGACCTGCGGTATAATAAAGACAGCAGTGAATCGCACTTTATGCTTGGTGAAGTACTGGCAATAACCGGTGAAAAGAAAAACGCTCTGCCATATTATAAAATGGCTGTTGAATTGGGTCTGGAAAGCCCGGTTGCCCTGTTTAAATACGCCGAAACTCTCAGCGAGTTAAACCGCTTCGATGAAGCTAAAACAGCGATAGAAACACTAATCGAAAAGTATCCTGACTTCTCATCCGCCTATCGAGTGAAGGGCAATATCGATTTCCAGTTAAAAGATTATAAATCCGCAGTTTCCGCGTATCAGAAGTTTTTAACGGATAATCCGGAGGATTACAAAATAATAAGCAACCTCGGAAACAGCCACCTTAAAAACGGCGACTACGAAGATGCCATTAGAAGTTATGACTTGGCCCTTAATATAAAACCGGACTGTGCCATAAACTATCTCAACCTGGCAATTTGCTACAAGGAAATGGACAGGTGGAGCGAAGCGGTTGCTAATTTCAAGCGTTACGCCGACTTAAATCCCACCGATACAGATATTTTTGTAGCTATCGCCGACTGCCTCGCTTCCGATGAAAGATACACGGAAGCTATAAGCTACTACGAAAAATACCTTTCGCGCAATCCAGGCGATTACCTGGCGATATTTAAGATGTCAGAATGCTACCGTATCCAGGGAGCGTTGGATGCCGCTGATTTGGGTTATAATGCTGTTTTGAAAATGAATCCTGAATTCGAACCCGCTAAAAGAATGAAATTGATGCTATCTGGCGAAGCGGCAAAAGCTTAAAAAGTTTACAAAATTTGTGTTCCGGGGCTAAAGTGGTATATTAGGGAGTCGATTACTTTCTTAGAAAATATATCGACTCCTGATAGCTTAAAATGGCGGTAATTTTATCAACAAGGAGGTCGTTTCAAACGAATTTTACTGTAAATGCCGTATTATAATGGATTATGGTACGGTATAACTTCAACGGAAGAAGTACTAAACAAATCAAGGAGGATTTTCAATGGCATTACGTATTAACCACAACGTAACCGCCCTCGACGCCTGGCGTAATCTTACCCTTACTACAGGTTCCATGCAGAATTCCATGGAAAAGCTGTCGTCCGGTTACAGAATTAACAAGGCCGCCGATGACCCGGCCGGCTTGGTTATCAGTGAGCAGTTCCGGGCCCAGATCGCAGGTTTGAATCGCGCTATCCAGAACTCCGAAGGTAGCATCAACATGATCCAGACCGCTGAAGGCGCCCTCACTGAAATTAACAGCCTTCTGGTAAGCATGAGAGAGCTTGCTATCCATGCCGCCAACGAAGGTCTCAACGACGAAAACCAGCTTTTGGCTGACCAGTCGGAAATCTCCAACTCCATCAAGACCATCAACAGAATTGCCGCCAATACCCAGTTCGGCACCAAGATGTTGCTCGATGGTTCCGCGGACAACGTTTCCACCATCACCACCGGCAATACCTCTGGCTTGAACCTGAAGGAATCCGGATTGTCCGACGGCGTTCACAGTATTTCCGCCACCAAGGTTACAGATCCTTCGGCTACTTTCAATACCACTTCTCTTGGTATCAAGAGCCCGGAATATGTCAACAAGATGGCTGGTGGCATTCATAATGTTGATGTTGTTCAGGCTTCCGACGGCGCGACCAAAACCACTAACGCTATTCAGATTCGCGATGCCTGGAACAACGGTTTAAGGCTTCTGGACGGCGCCGCTACCGTAGCTAAAATTACCGGTACAATGGCTGCTGCCGCCAACAGCCTCGGCGATACCGCAACCGTTTCATTCCAGTTGAACTACCAGGAATCTATCGATGGACCGGTTGGCGTGCAGACCCTTACCTTCAATATTACCGCCCCTGCCACGAACATGTCCGCTACCATGTCCGCGCGCGTTATTACTGAAGGTTTGAACAGCGCTATCTCCAATAACACCGAACTCGCCGGTAAGGTTATCGCCAGTGTAGCCGCTACCGGACAGATGGCGATTAAATCCGTCGATTCCGGCGCGCAGTATTCAGTTATGGCCGCCGCCATGAATACTTCCGGTAACATCACCTTCAACTGGAGCGCCCAGTCAATAATTGGTGATTCCGGACGCGGCGCTTCGGCTGATGATACTTTGACTGTCAATGCCCTGGTCGCGACCGCCGGCGGAGGTGACAACACTTACGCCGCCCAGGCTCTTGACCTGGTTTCGGCCGCTACCACCATTGTCAACGAAGCCCAGTTGCTGAAGATCGTTGCCACCCAGATGAGGCAGACTTTCGGTACCGTTCATGGTGATTCCACCGCTTCGGGCGCAAACGCCCTTGCCAGGATCTCCGTGGCTACCACTACCACCGCCGAAGGTCACACTGCTCTGGTATTCAAGACCAGGGATGAAGGCTCGCACTTCTACCTTGGATTCAATGAAAGCTCTTCAGCTTCCAGCCGCACCAGCCTCGCCTTCGGTATTGACCCTGATGGCGTCAATATTACCGGTCAGGACGCGTTGGTCTCTGTTGATGGCTATATCAACACCATAGACGAGGTGCGCTATTACGAAAATAGCACCTCCGACCTGGTAACATATACCCTTTATGATGGTTCTGACACCTCGACCCGCGGAAGCTTCCAGATTACTGTCGAGAACGGCAAGACTTACGGTGGAATAAACGTTGGCAACATCCTCATGGATGTTGAAGCCGCGACATTCTCGGTAAGGCTCGACGGCGGACCGGAGTACAACGTAACCGCCGGGGAATGGACCACGCTGTTCAACGCCAGCGGTGAAGAATCCATTAAGGTCAAGTACGACCTCGATTCGCAGGGCGGAACCGAAAGAATCAGGAATACCGACCAGTCCCTGGTCTTCCAGATCGGCGCTAATGTCGGCCAGACCAGCAAGATCGGTATCCTGAACATGAACGCCAGCTATCTCGGTCAGAACGTAACCGGCAACCAGTTCAACTCACTGGCTGATATCGATGTTACTTCCGCCGAGAAAGCCTCCGATGCCCAGGCTGTAATCGATGCCGCCATCGACGAGGTAACCAACCTCCGCGGTAATCTCGGTTCGTTCCAGCGCAATACTCTGGAATCTAACCTGACCAACTTGAGAATCGCTTCTCAGAACCTGACTGCCGCGGAAGCTACTATCCGCGACACCGATATGGCTCTGGAGATGAGCAACTTCGTACGCAACCAGATCCTGCTTCAGGCTGGTACTTCGATGTTGGCTCAGGCGAACCAGGTTCCCCAGGTGGTTCTCTCGCTCTTCAGGTAATTTATATACAATGGACAGTAAGGCGCTTCGCGCGCCTTACTTCCATTAATTGAAAGGGGTGATGTTTTATGAAAGTTAATCCTGTTACCGATTTGACCGGCAAACAAGCTGGATCCAATGCTGTCGGTCATAGCCCCATGCCTGAAAATGCGAAATCCACCGGGAAGGGTGAATCTACCAGAGTGGAGATAAATCTTCCCAGGTCTAATCAGCACAATGACGGTCAACTTACTAATGAACAGGAAATCAGTAAAGCTATCGATAATGTCAGCCAGATGCTCGCTGACAAGCATATTGATTTGAACTGGAATTACGATGATAAATCTAATAGCATAGTTATAAGATTTGTCGAAAGAAACAGCAATAAATTGATACGTCAGGTACCGCCTGAGGAGATACTTAAGCTCCGACAGCATATTACCGAAATGCTTGGGATGATATACGATCAGAAACTTTGATGATTCCGATCATTGTTTATTTCGGGGCGTCCTTTTTGGGGACGCCCTTAAAATTTATACTAAGTGTATACTCCATTTCTGACGATAATCTTTTATAGATAATCAGGGAAAATCAGGAGGTAATTTTATGCCGTCAGGCTCTTTTACAGGAATGGTATCCGGTCTGGATACCGAATCCATCATTAACGCAATGCTCGCCTATGAGGCACGCAATGAGCTGTTGATCAACGCGCGGAAAACCGAGGTTACCAATAAAATGACCGCGTGGAATTCGGTTTCGGCCTATTTGCTCGGGTTCCGCAACCAGGCTTCAGTTCTTTCCAAGGAATCCGCGTGGAATACGAAAACAATCGCCAACAGCGATGATACGGTTTTTACCGCTGAAGCGAAATCAAACGCCGTGCCCGGAGTATATTACGTTTCCGTGGATTCTCTTGCTCAGCAGGAACAATTAGCCAGCCAGGGATTTGATTCTACCGATTCCGTGATAGGCGAGGGAACAATTGTTATCTCGGTAGGAGAAGGCGCCGCGAAAACTTTGACTATCGATTCATCAAATAATACTTTGGAAGACCTTCGCGATGCCATTAACGAAGCAGACGCAGGAGTCAGCGCTTCGATTATAAACGATGGCTCTTCGGCTAATGCCTACCGCTTGATCCTGACCGCTGAAGAAACGGGGCTTGAAAACCAAATTAATCTCGAAATCGACCTGACCGGCGGGACTACCCCTGATTTTACCTCTTCTTCTTTCGATACCCCCGAAACTTTGACATGGAATTCAAACGCCACATCCTCCCCCGCGTTGGGAGATACCGCTTCTTACACCGGCGATGAAAACAAAACCTATACTTTTACTATCCAGGGAAGCGGCGAGATGACCGTCGGATCCGGGGATATCTTTATCGACTGGACCGATGGAACCAACTCCGGTACTATTACGGTCTCATCCGCCGACACCGAAGTAGCCCTCGCCGGCGCCGGCTCGGATGGCTTGAAAATCAAACTGGCGGCTGGTACTGTCTATGGCGGCGATACATTCCAGGTTCAGACATTCAGCCCCGTTTTGCAGGAAGCAACTGATTCCAAAATTTCCATCGGGAATACATCCGGGGGTGGTTCGCCGATACAGGTTACCTCCTCTACCAATACCGTGGAAGATGTTATTGAAGGCGTTACTTTAAATTTATTAAAAGTTTCGGATTCCGGGCCAAATACAGTTACCGTCGAACTTGATAAACAGGGAATGACCAAGAAAGTCCAGGGTTTGGTCGACCAATACAACCAGTTAGTTGATTACCTCCTCGAGGTTACCGATTATGATCCCGAAACCGAACAGGCGGGCATGTTGATCGGTGAATCCGGTATAATCAGCCTGCAGAGTACTGTGCACCGGCTTATGACCAATCCGATTTCAGGGTTGCCGGACGGACTCAATCGTTTGATGGATTTAGGGGTCTCCACTCAGACCGACGGGAAGTTAAAACTCGACGCCAGCGTTTTACATGAAAAAATAGAGGACGACCTTCAGGGGGTAATAGACTTTTTCAGAACTTCGGGCAGTTCCACCACCGAGCTGATTGAATATATTTCATCAACGGACGACACGGTAATAGATGGAACCGCTTATTCGGTTAATATTACCCAGGCCGCCACGAAGGGCACGTATACCGGAACTTCGATTGACGATCCGGCTGTAAATAATCTTGTAATTGACGACAGCAATTACAAATTCAAAATCCGTGTCAATGGAGTACAATCAAATGATATCGAGTTGACCAGGAAGACTTACACCACCGGCGAAGAACTTGCCGAAGAGATGCAAAAACAGATAAATACCGACCCGGAACTGACTGTGGACGTCTCTGTCACATGGGTCGATGAGGGCGATACAGGCTATTTAAAAATTGAATCCGATAATTACGGGAGTAGTTCAAAAGTGGAAGTGCTCTCGTCGAGCTCCAATTCAGCAGTTCTTGACCTGGGATTGAAAGATGGTGAAAAGGAGGATGGCCAGGATGTAGCAGGTACCATCAATGGCGAAGAAGCGGAAGGCACCGGCCAGTTGCTTCGGGGAAAATCCGACAATGAAACCACTGAAGGATTGGTACTGAAAATAACATTAACCGAAGACGATATCAACGAAACCACAAACGAGGGTTCGATAACATTATCCAGAGGGCTCGCCTCTCATATATCATACGAGATTAACAAATATACCGACTACTATGATGGCAGTATTTCTTATCGCATTAATGCTTATGAGAAGCAAATAGAAGGATACGACAAACAGCTGGAAAACCTCTACGCGCGGCTTGAGAAAAGAAGAGAAAGTTTAATGCAGGAATTCTATGAGATGGAACAGGTATTAAGCAGGCTTCAGTCGCAGGGGAATTATTTTTCGTCACAAATATCGCAACTCACTGCTCTACAATCGAAGTAAGGCGGTTTTACTATCAGCCAGGAAAACAGGGGACGTCAGAAACCAGCGGACAGGGGAGAAATGAACAGCAGCATACAAACTTACGAAAGAGTCCAGGCAGAAGGTTTAAATCAAAAACAGCTTATAGTAATGATGTACAACGGTATCTCCCGGTTTTTAAGCGAAGCCATCGAGGCCATAGATAAAAAAGAACTCGCTTTAGCCCACGAAAAGTTCGACAGGGCGCGCAAGATAGTATTTCATTTGCTATCGACATTGAACATGGAAGCAGGGGAGATTTCCGAAAAACTCAGGAGCATCTACTTATTTCTCATAGAAAAAATCACCGAAGCCAACATGAAGAAAGACCCGGCTTTAGCCAAAGAGATTATCCCCGTGGTCGATAATATCCGCCATGGTTGGGAAAGTATAAAATTAACAGACGAATCTATTCCCAAGGAAAAACGTTCGATTTCAGGCAAGAACAATCAACAGGTTTCTATAACCGCGTAGGGAAGTTTATGTTTTCTAACGAAGCGATAGTTTCCAATCTTGAGAGTAAACTCAAATATTCATTGAAGTTTAACGAAATCCTGGATAAACAGTATGACGCTCTTAAGAAGGGCGATTCGAAAAAACTGGCCCGGTATATCAACCTGATGGATGAATACCATGCCCGGTTGAAGGATATTGACAATATCCTCGCTGAACATGGTTTGAAAGACATGTCCATGCAAACCGCCGGCGATAATGCTTCTCTGTTCAGTGACCAGGAAATCAGCGATTTATTCATGAAAACGCGCGATATCGTTGTTGACAACGCAGGGAAGCTTCAGCGGAATAAAAACGCCGTTAAGTCGATGCAGGATAAGATTCAGGAAGAGATGAAAGATCTTACCAAATCAGAACTTTTAAAAAATTACTTCGATTCGACCGAATCGGGAAGTTTTTTAAATTTTTCGGGTTAAGCAACTAAAGTTATTAAAGTAGTCGCCGATAAGATTAAATAGAGGATTTATATGCGTATTTCCAAGATTAGCGATGCTTATTTAAATCTGCATATCCCCGCCAATAGAACTGCCTCCAAAGGCGTTCAGAGAAAGGGCGATACGGTTGAGATTTCCGATATTTCAATGAATAGAGCCCAGGAAAGCAAATCAATATCGGAAAATCCCCGCCTTGAAAGCATCAAGGAAAAAATCGATTCAGGTTATTACATCACCGACTCATTTCAAAGCCGGCTGGTGGAATCGCTCTCTTCCAGCGATAAGTTCTTATCGGATTTAGGATTATATTCAAAATGAGACGGATTTAGGAGATATGCCAGCGGTAAAGACGGAAGAACGAGGGGATATCCTCGAGATAATCAGGAAAATAGAAGAACTGCCTTCACCTAAATTTATCCTTGAACAGATAAATCGGGTTCTCAACAATCCCCATTCATCAGCAATCGATATTGGCAATATTATCGCCGAGGACGTTTCCACATCGGCCAAAATACTGAAAATGGCTAATTCCGCATACTACAGCCTGCCCTACGAGGTTAGTAATGTCAAACAAGCGGTCATGATTATTGGTCTGCAAACCCTTAAAAGCGTCGTGTTGACATCCTCGGTGATGGACACCTTTAAAGGAGGTAAAGCCTTAGACAAGGAATACACCGAATCATTCTGGCGCCATTCTTTATCAGCGGCCATACTTTCCAAAATCATCGCCCGTCGCGTACGCCCCTCCGATCTCGAATTCCATGAGACCGCTTTTTCCGCCGGAATACTGCACGATATCGGGAAGATGATTATTGCGGCTTTCCTGCCCGGCATCCATCAAAATAAGCTGGAATACCTCAATGAATATTCGGTCAGCGAATTCGAAGCCGAACATTATGTAATTAATAGGGCCCATAACGAGATAGGCCGTTATCTCGCCGAAACCTGGAAACTTCCAAGATCCGTCGCTGATGTTATTTATTTCCACCACAATCCGGCGTCAACCCCCGGAGACAGCTCATTAGTATATATAACCCACCTCTCCGATTTCCTGATTCACGACTCCGGCCAGAGTAATTACTACGGCTATTCAAGGCACACCACCCTCCTCGATGAAAGAACCTACGGCCGCCTCAACCTCGAAGAAAACTATAAAGATAAATTAATGGAAGATTTGAATAACGAGTACAGTAAAGCGGAAACTTTCCTGCGCTTTAGCAGTTAATAGGGTTAGTGTCCATTTTGAAACGGCGTAAATTTTTGCTTGACAATATAAAAACGTTATTTATATCATTGGTTTGGTTTTTTACAGTAGGGCGATTAGCTCAGTTGGTTAGAGTGCTTGCTTGACATGCAAGAGGTCACTGGTTCAATTCCAGTATCGCCCATATTTACAGTTATGAGAGACACGAAGAAAACTACAGTTTTATTTATATAAAGATTTTGAAAATAATTCCAATCCGTTTCTTAATCTTGTAATCCGGGGGCTGTTATAACGATAGGAATTAATTGAGATGATAAAAATTACCTTACCGGATGGCTCAATAAAAGAATATAACGCCACTGTTACCGGAGCCCAAATAGCGAACGACATCAGCCCGCGCCTGGCTAAGGCCGCTCTCGCTATCCAGACCAATGGCTCCGTAATCGACCTTTCAAGGCCTATTGAGAACGACACCGGGGTTAAAATTCTTACCTTCGATGACGAAAAGGGCAAAGAGGTTTTCTGGCACTCAACCGCCCATATTATGGCTTCCGCGGTAGTCAGGCTCTTCCCGGAAACCAAAGTTACTATCGGTCCCGCTATTGAAAACGGTTTCTATTATGACTTCGACCGCGATGAACCTTTCACCCCCGAAGACCTCGGGAAAATCGAAGCGGAGATGCAAAAAATAGTCAAAGAAGATGCCGAGTTTAAACGGACCGACCTTTCTAAAACCGATGCCCGCGCGAAATTTGAAGAAGCCGGCGAGAACTATAAACTGGAAATCCTCGAAGATTTGGAGGAAGACGGGGTAAGCCTTTATACTCACAGCGATTTTGTCGACCTTTGCCGCGGACCGCATATTCCATCCACCGGCAAGATTAAAGCTTTTAAACTGCTATTTGTCGCCGGCGCTTACTGGCGGGGTTCGGAACACAACAAGATGCTCCAGCGCATCTATGGCATTTCCTTCCCTAAACAGAAGATGCTTGATGAGCATCTCAAAAAACTCGAGGAAGCCAAAAAGCGCGACCATCGTATTCTGGGCACCCAGCTCGATTTATTTTCCATCACCGATGACATCGGCGCGGGATTGGTTTTGTGGCATCCCCGGGGCGCTTTGATCCGCCATGAAATTGAGAAATTCTGGTTCTCACAGCACTTTAAGAATGGGTATAAGATTGTTAATACCCCCCATATCGCCCATATTGATTTGTGGAAAACCTCCGGGCACCTCGATTTTTACAATGAAAATATGTTCACACCTATCGACATGGAAAACACCCAGTTCCAGCTTAAACCGATGAACTGCCCATTCCATATCATGATTTATAAATCAAAACTCCGCAGTTACCGCGATCTCCCCATACGCTGGGCAGAGATGGGAACCGTTTACCGCTATGAACGCTCAGGCGTTCTACACGGCTTGATGAGGGTGCGCGGGTTGACCATGGACGACGCTCACATCTTCTGCAGTTACGACCAGATGCCCGCTGAGACCAAAAAGGTCGTCGAATTTTCGATTAAGATGCTCCGTTCTTTCGGTTTCGACACACTGAAGATTTACCTTTCCACCAAGCCCGAAAAATATGTGGGCGATGATGAGCAGTGGGATGCGGCAACCAATTCGCTGAAAGATACCCTCGACGGCATGAACATCGATTATAAAATCGACGAGGGCGGAGGCGCTTTTTACGGCCCCAAAATTGACATAAAACTGGAAGACAACCTCGGCCGCCAATGGCAATGCTCTACTGTCCAGTTCGACTTTAACCTGCCCAAAAGGTTCGACCTGAATTTTATTGGAAGCGACGGTAAACAGCACACTCCTTACATGGTTCACCGGGCGCTCCTTGGAAGCCTGGAACGCTTTTTCGGTACTTTGCTCGAATACTACGGCGGGTACCTACCCCTCTGGCTCAGCCCGGAGCAGGTAAGGGTTATGCCTATTTCCGAGAAACAAAACGACTTCGCCGAAGATATAAATAACAGGCTTCTCGATGCCGATATCCGTTCAACTCTCGATGACCGCTCCGAGAAAATCGGTTTCAGGATAAGGGAAGCTGAAAACATGAAAGTTCCTTATATGCTGATCCTCGGCGAAAAGGAAAAAACGGAAAATAAAGTGTCGGTTAGAGAACATATAGTAGGAGATCATGGAAAAACCGATCTCGATAGTTTTATAAAAATGCTTATAGAGAAAATAGAGAAGAAAGAAACTCCGGTTTCGAAAACAGAATAGGAGGCGCGGCATAAGCGACAAAAAAGGCAGAGTCAGAGTTAATAACAAAATTCGGGTACCCCAGGTACGGCTTATTGACGAAGAGGGAACCCAGGTGGGTATACTGCCGACTCATCGTGCGTTGCAGATAGCGGAAGAAAGAGGCTATGACTTGGTTGAAGTAGCCCCCAACAGCAAACCGCCGGTCTGCCGTATTATGGATTATGGCAAATACGTATATGAACTGCAGAAAAAGGCCAAAAGCGCCAAGAAAAAGCAGCATACGATCCAGATGAAGGAAATACGTTTCCGACCGAAAATCGAGGGCCATGACTACGATTTCAAAATAAAACACATTAAAGAATTCCTCGAACAGGGCTATAAGGTCAAAATAATGGTCATGTTCCGCGGACGGGAAATGGCCCATAAAGAACTCGGATTCAAGGTTATCGATAAACTCAAGGAAGACCTCGCCGAATTGGGCAAATTTGAATCCAAGGAAAAGATGGAGGGACGTACCATCAACGCCGTTATTGCTCCTGTTTCCGGGGTAAAAACAGCATCCGGTAAACAAAGCGACGAATCCGAGTAAAAAAGTCCTTGCTTTTTCTTAATTGCCGATATATTATGAAGGTTTATTAAATAAATGGAGTTGTCATGCCGAAAATCAAGACAAGTAAAAGCGCCGCGAAAAGGTTCAAAAAAACCGCTTCCGGCAAATTGAAAAGATATAAAGCATATAGATCGCATATCTTAACCAAGAAAACAACGAAACGTAAACGCAACCTGCGAAAATCGGCAATAGTGAATCCTTCGGATGCCAGGCGTATCCAATCCGCTATTCCTTATTAATCGGCGGGTTTTTAAATAGATTGGGCTTTGCCCGTTGTGACCAGGAGGTTTTAGATGTCTCGCGCAACAAATAACGTAGCCGCCAGAAGGCGCAGAAAAAAGATATTAAAAGCCGCCCGCGGTAACTATGGAGGGCGCAGTAAATTATACCGCACCGCCAAGGAAACCGTCCAGAAAGGGATGGCTTATTCATATATCCATCGTCGAGTTCGAAAACGTGATTTCCGCAGTCTCTGGATTATCAGGATTAATGCCGCCTGCAGGGAACACGGAATCTCTTACAGCGCTTTCATTGACCGCCTCAAAAAAGCCGGCATTGAACTCGATCGCAAGATGCTTGCCGATATGGCTGTAACCGACCCGGAGGGCTTCAAATCCCTGGTTAATTCCATAAACGCCGCTTAACCGAAATTCCTGAGGGGAATATGAGCACGCTTTTAACCAGGCTGGATGAGCTTCGGGATAAGGCGTTTGGCGAGTTGAAAAATTTAACCAGCGCTACTGACTTAGAGGCATTCAGAGTAAAATATCTTGGGCGAAAAGGGGCCATAACTGGTGTATTGCGCGAATTGGGCTCGATTGAGCCGGAGCAACGGGCCAACGTAGGCGCTGAAGCCAATAAACTTAAAAACGAACTTACTTCCGCCTTCGAAAAACACCAGGAATCATTAAAATCCAAATCTATCCCTGATAGCAAGGTGGACCTGACCCTGCCCGGTCGTTCACGGTTTTTAGGAAAAAAACATCCAATTTCCCGCACCATCGATGATATAATTGATATCTTCTACAGCCTCGGATTCTCAGTGGCTGAGGGACCCGATGTGGAAACTGAATGGTACAATTTCGATGCCCTCAATACGCCCGATGACCATCCGGCCCGGGACCTGGCCGATACTTTCTACATCAAGGACAATATCCTTTTGAGAACTCACACGTCCCCGGTGCAAATACGTACCATGGAAAACAACAAACCTCCTGTCAGGATTATTGCCCCCGGGAGATGCTACAGGAAGGACACCCCCGATGCCTCTCACGCGCCGAATTTTTTCCAGACTGAAGGTCTCTACGTCGATAAAGACGTAACCTTCTCCGATTTGAAGGGGGTTATTAACATATTTGCCCGCCGCCTCTTCGGACCCGAAATAAAGGTTCGCTTCCGCCCGCATTTTTTTCCGTTCACCGAACCAAGCGCTGAATACGATTTCTCCTGCCTTATCTGTAAAGGAGACGGTTGCCGGGCATGCAAACATACAGGATGGGTGGAGATTTCGGGTGCCGGCATGGTTGACCCGGCGGTCTTTGAAGCAGTTGGCTACGATCCCGAAAAATATACCGGTTACGCTTTCGGTATGGGCGTCGACCGGATTACCATGCTGAGATATGGAATCGCCGATATACGTTACCTGTACGACAATGACCTGCGGGTTTTAAGGGGGATCTGAATACCATGAAAATCAGCAGGAACTGGCTAAGAAAAATCGTTCCCTTCGACTGGACCGTGGAAGAACTTGCCGAAAAACTCACCATGTCCGGCTCCGAAGTCGAATCCATTGAGGATTTCAGCCATAACTTCGAGAATATACTCACCGCCGAAGTTAAAAACGTGGTCAAACATCCAGATGCCGATAAACTGACCGTATGCGAAGTCTATGACGGTTCCCAATCCTATTCGGTAGTATGCGGCGCCCCCAATGTTGCCGCCGGGCAAAAGGTGATTCTCGCGAAAGTTGGTGCCGAACTTCCCGGCGGATTGAAAATAAAAAAGGCTAAAATCCGCGGAGTCGAATCGGAAGGAATGATATGCTCCCACAAAGAACTCGATTTGGGAGAAGATGCCAGCGGCATTGCCGTCCTGCCGGAGAACACCGAATTGGGTACTCCCATACGGGAAATCGTCGGTGAAGAAGATTACATCCTTGAACTTGAAATCACACCCAATCGGCCGGACTGTCTTTCCCACCGGGGACTGGCCCGTGAAGTACAAGCCCTTGAGGGTGGGAGGCTTTCATCGCCGGTTATAAATCTAACCGAAAGCGATGTCGATGCCTCAGATGAGGTTACGGTTTCTATCGACAATCCCGGCGACTGCCCACGTTACGCCGCCCGGGTGATAAAAAATGTAAAAATAGGCCCTTCTCCTCTATGGTTATCGACCATCCTGCACCGCCTGGGAATACGCTCGATTAACAACGTGGTCGATATTACTAACTATGTAATGATGGAATACGGCCACCCGCTCCACGCCTTCGATTTCGATTTATTCGAGGAGAATAAAGTGGTTGTCAGGGGAGCCGGGAAGGGCGAAAAATTCACTACTCTCGATGAAGTGGAAAGGGAGATTCCCGAAGGCTCGGTTTTCATAACCGATGGAATTAAACCCGTTGCCCTCGGCGGCGTCATGGGCGGACTCGATTCCGAAGTTACTGTAAATACCCGGAATATTTTATTAGAATCAGCGTATTTCAATCCCGTAACTATCCGTAAAACCGCCAAAGCCGTAAAACTATCCACCGAATCTTCCCAGCGTTTCGAGCGGGGCGCCGACTGCGAAAATTTAAACATAGCCCTCGACCGGGCTTCCGCGTTGATTGCGGAACTTACCGGAGGGGATATAGCGCGGGGAATCGTCGATTGCTATCCTGACAAACATAAACTGGTTTCTATACAAATATCGGCATCCGAGGTAAACCGCCTGCTGGGAACAGAGTTGTCATTGAGCAAGATTGAATCGATACTGCGTTTACTCGATATAAATACAAAACACGGCGACAGCGACATCCTTACCGCCGAGATTCCATCTTTCCGCCCGGATCTAACCAGGCCCGCCGATTTAATTGAAGAAATTGCCCGCATTTACGGCTTCGGCAATATCAATTCCAGGGAACAGCTCGCTGGTTCGACCGAAGTTACCATCCCTGAAAGTTTCAGGATCGCTGATCAAATGCGGAGTTTCTTTACATCTGCCGGCTTCGACGAGGTCGTAAACTGGGTTCTCTATGACCCCAAAAAGTACGACAAATCCAACCTGCAATTCAATCCGGTAACTATCAGCAACCCTCTTTCGGAAGACACGGCTATATTGAGACCCCGGCTATGGGGAAGCCTGCTGGATAATATATGCTACAATCTGAACCGCAACCTCGAGGATATAGCGGTTTTCGAGATAGGTCATGTATATTCGGCGGTGGAATCGTCGGATGAACTCCCGGAACAGAGATTATCGCTTTGCCTGGCCTGGACCGGCAATGCCCGTTATCCAGGTTGGGATGTGCCGGCGAGACCCGTGGATATTTACGACCTGAAAGGGCTGGTAGAGGATTTCATAAATGAATTTAATCTCCGCGAATCCGAATTTGTCGAATTGACCGATGATTCTCAATTCGACCCGGTGTATGATAAGGAAATGCTTCTCGGCCTTAACATTAATAACAGAACGGTTTGCCGTTTTGGCAGAGTAGCGGGTAATATTCTATCCATTTTTGATATTAAAACTCCTGTCTGGATTATGGAATTAGACCTTGAATATCTACAAGCAAAGACTTTCGCGCAGGGCTATTATAAAGAACCGCCCAAATTCCCGCCCTCTGACAGGGATCTTGCGCTTGTTGTTGACAGGGGTCTGCAATTCGGAGAAATATATAATTTTATTACTGATTTGCGGTTGCCATTCCTTGAAGATATCAGGTTATTCGATATTTATACCGGAAAGCAGATAGACCCGGGCAAGAAAAGCCTTGCTTTGTCATTGCGTTTCCGGCATCCGGAAAGGACTTTGAAGGATAAAGATATAGACAAGGTTATGGAGAAAATAATATCTGAACTTAAATCAAAATATAAGCTTGACCTGAGACAATAATTGCGCTAAATTTATTAAGATTAATAATTTTAAAATATAAAATTAATGGAAAATTAATGGAAATTGAGTTGCTCGACGCCCTCGAGGCAAAAATAAAAAAAGCTACCGAATATATAGAGAAGCTCAAGGAAGAGAATAAAAATTTATCACAATTCCAAAATGAGATAGAAAATTTAAAGGGGGAATTGGAGAAAACACGTTCCGAAAGGAATTTACATATAGATAAACAGATAGAAAGGGAGAAGTTACTTAAGACTAAACTACAGGAAATAATAAAAAAGCTCTCGATTCTGGAGCCGCTGGCGAGTTGAAGGGATTTAAACTGAAGCGGCTGATTTGGTTATTGGATGGATGAGAACAAACGTTCCGTTAAAGTAAATATTTTTGGTGAGGATTATACGATCAAAGGTGAAGCCAAACCTGAATATATAAACCAGGTGGCTCATTATATCGATCGTCAGATGAGGCTTGTGTCGGAAGTAATTACGGACAGATCACACAATAAAGTAGCGGTGCTTGCAGCGCTCAATATCGCCGATGAACTATTTCGCGAAAGAGCGAATTCGGAAAATATGATTTCCACTATAGAGGGACGATTAGAAAAATTCTGTGAGGAATTAGATAAAAGCATCGCTTTCGAGTAATTGTATCTACTTAACTGAATCCAATCGGTAATCAATCAAGCCGAATATCCATCCCGAAGCGCGGCATATCCATGAATTGAAGGGGAGGTTTTAATATATGTCGTTGATTAACATAGCGGTTGGCGCCGCCGGCATTCTCCTCGGGTTGTTGATCGGCTGGTTGATTCTCAAAATTGTAGGCACCAAAAACATCCGTAAAGCCGAGCAACAAGCCGAGCGCATCCTTGAAGACGCCAAAAAAGAAGCTCAAATCAAGAAAAAAGAAGCAATTCTCGAGGCCAAGGATGAGCTTTATAAATCCAAGACTAACTTCGAACGGGAGATGCAGAATAAAAAGCATGATATCACCCGTACCGAAAAGCGTCTTGTCGATAGAGAAGCTAACCTTGACCGAAAAGTAGATATTCTCAATAAAAAAGACCGGGAAGTTAAAAACAGGGAAAAGATTATCGGCGCTAAAGAAAAAGCGCTGTCCTCCCGGGAATCCGAATTAGACCGGCTCATCGAAGAACAGAACAAACAGCTTGAAAAAATAGCCAATATGTCTGCCGACGAAGCCAAAAAATTGCTCATGGCCAACCTCGAACATCAGGCTAAAATGGATGCCGCCCAGATGATCAAGGACATAAAAGAAGAAGCCGAACATACCGCGGAAAAGGAAGCGCGGAACATTATTGTTCAGGCTATCCAGCGATGCGCCGCCGACCAGGCTACAGAATCCACCGTATCAGTTGTAAATCTGCCCTCCGATGAAATGAAGGGGAGGATTATCGGCCGTGAAGGACGTAACATCCGTTCCTTTGAAGTTGCCACCGGCGTTGATGTTATCGTTGATGACACCCCGGAAGCGGTAATTCTTTCCGGGTATGACCCTATTAAGCGAGAAGTCGCCCGCATGGCTCTCGAGAAACTTGTAACCGACGGCCGAATACATCCGGCTCGAATCGAAGAGGTCGTGGCTAAAAGCGAAAAGGAGATGGAGGTTATTATCCGGGAATTGGGCGAACAGGCATGTTTCGACTGCGGCGTTCACGGCCTTCACACGGACCTTGTCAGATTGCTGGGAAAACTTCACTTTCGCACCAGTTACGGCCAGAATGTGCTTCAGCACGCTAAAGAAGTTTCTTTCCTGTGCGGAATCATGGCTTCCGAACTGGGACTGGATTCCGTGCTCGCCAGGCGTTCGGGGCTTCTGCATGATATCGGCAAAGCCGTAGACCGCGATACTGAGGGTACCCATACAGAAATAGGTTTGAAAATCGTCTCCAAGTATAATGAAAACCCGATCATCCTTAACGCTATCGCGTCCCATCACGAAGACGTGGTTCAGGAAACCCCTTATTCCGTGCTGGTGCAGGCCGCCGACGCGATCTCCGGCGCCCGTCCGGGAGCGAGACGCGAAACACTCGAAGGTTATATCAAACGCCTGGAGAAACTCGAGGAACT
This sequence comes from Candidatus Zixiibacteriota bacterium, assembly GCA_014730345.1. Classification (GTDB taxonomy): domain Bacteria; phylum Zixibacteria; class MSB-5A5; order UM-FILTER-46-8; family UM-FILTER-46-8; genus WJIJ01. The sequence continues at coordinate 49,137 of WJIJ01000110.1, forward strand.
CGCCGATTCATTCAAAGGAGTCGGCAAAGCTTACGCAATCCAGGCCGGACGCGAGGTAAGGGTTATGGTCGAGGCCGAAAAAGTTCAGGATGAGGAAGCGATTACCCTTGCCGGCGATATCGCCCAGAAAATACAAGCGGAGATGGAATATCCGGGCCAGATCAAGGTTACCGTAATCCGTGAAACAAGATCAGTTGAGTACGCTCGTTAATTGATAATATGCGAATTCTCTTTATTGGCGACATAATGGGCAAGCCGGGAAGGCTTGCCATAAAGCAGGTTTTACCCGAGTTAATCGGTCAACGGGATATCGATTTCGTTATTGCGAACGCCGAGAACAGCGCCGGCGGCTTCGGCATCAACCTGGATATTGCCTCCGCCATTTTTTCCTATGGAGTCGATGCCATAACCGGAGGTAATCATTTCTGGGACCGCCGCGAGATAGAACCTGTTCTAAACGAGTTTCCGGATGTACTGCGTCCGGCGAATTATCCGCCATCTTTGCCGGGTTTCGGCTCAAAGGTTTTTAATACCAAAAGCGGTAAAAAGGTCGGCGTCCTCAACCTGCAGGGACGTACCTTCATGGCCAATATCGACTGTCCCTTCCGAACCGCTGATAAGGAAGTTACCGATCTTCGCTCTCAAACCAACCTTGTTATCGTCGATTTCCACGCGGAAGCTACTTCCGAAAAACAGGCTATGGGCTACTATCTCGATGGGCGGGTAGGAGCTGTGATTGGCACGCATACCCACGTTCAATCGGCGGATGAGAAGATACTCCCCAATAAGACTGGTTATATTACCGATGCCGGTATGACCGGCGGCCATCACTCGGTAATCGGTATGGATTATTCAGGGGCGATACAGCGATTCTTGACCGGAGTGCCCAACCGTCTAAAAATTTCCAACAAGGATGTCAAGGTATGCGGGGTTTTGATGGAATTTGACACCCGCAATGGAAGCTGTATCTCCATCGAACGAATCCGTGAAGACGCTGTCCCGGAGTAATAAGCA
>WJIJ01000111.1 GCA_014730345.1 Candidatus Zixiibacteriota bacterium
CCCATGGTTTCAAAAGACATGCTTTTAACATCGGGGATACTGGAATAGAAGATCGAAGCCCACAATTTGAATATACTCTCCGCGGCAACGGTAAACAGCAAAGCTATAAAAGCCAAAATACCGGCACACGCGGAAAGGAAGTAAAGGTATTTTTTATACCTCCTGGCGCTTAATTCCGGGTCTATCAATAGTTTAAGACCGTGCACCGCGATAAAGACCAGGGAGAATATGTAAAGAAACATAATCGTCGATGGCGCGCGGAAACTTTTTACTCCGGGAACTACATAATAGAATAACTTAAATACGGGAGTATGATCTCCAAGGGCGTAAAGGAGGGCGAATATCGCCACCCCGGTAAAGAAATAAATTTCCCTTTTTCTCCTGTAGTAGAATACGGCTAATAGAGCCAGTACGGTAACGATTATACCCGGATAATCGCTGTGAAGCCGGAACGCGTTTTTGCCCCAGTAGTTATCATCATCGCCGACTGAGGTACCTACGAACCCGGGGAGAATAAGCGAGAGGGCTTCTTCCTGGTGCATGGACCAGGAAGCGGCATAGTCGTAACCGCGGGATTCTTCCGCTCTCGGAGAATAATTATTGACATAAATATAAGGAGGCAATAACTGCACTATAGAACCGGCTAAACCTAAGATAATTGCAGTAATAATTATAATAGAAGGTTTTAGTAGGGTGTTTATATTCTTCTTATCAAGGAACTGTCGAACTACCCCATAAATAAAATATGCTCCAACACACCACATGGCGAAATAGGCAAACTGCGGATGATTGGCTAAAATCAATATTGAAAAACTAAACGCAAAAAATAACAAACTTTTTAGCGATTTGTTTCGCAAAATGGAAATTGTTGCCATTAAAATTAATGGAAGCAGGGCAGTTATATACATCCTCCCATCATGACCGGCATAAACTAAGGAGACTAAAAATCCGGAAAGCATATAAGCAAGGCCGCCAAACATTGCCAGTGTTGGAGAAAAATTAAACCTTAATAAAAACATATACATAAAAACCCCACCGAAAAATACCATGATTACGAGCTTGTAACCTAAAGCTCGTTGAATCGGCAGGATGAATTGCAATGCCGCGAGCGGGAAAAATGTATCTCCGTGCATAGCGTCAATAAATGGCATCCCTCCGTATAGGTATGGATTCCAGAGGGGCATAGTATGGTGCTCTTTTACAAATTCGCCATAAAAGTTGCGAAACATTACACCGGCTTCAATAGTATCGCTCCCATATAACATCTTATCCGAAAATATAAAGCCGCCAAAGAGTGTGATTGTTACTATTGCAAATATCAATAGTACCCATAAATGCTTCATTATACTTGAACCTGATGAATATTTATTATTTTCTACTCCCATATCAGTTCCCCATCAATTTTTCTTTTCTTACAAATATCAACGCAGAATACATTATCAACTCAGCGACCGTCAGCCATGCCCTCGCGACTAAAGAAATCGAAACCGCTATTTCCGATGGAATAATTTTCGCCAGGGAGGCGGACATTATTCCTTCTCGAACCCCTATTCCACTTGGCACAAAAATACTTAAAAACCCAATAATATACGATCCTGCAAATACAGCCGTTAAGGGAAGGAATAAGTTCGAGTCCGCAGCCATAATTCCATTAAAGAAAAAGAAAAAAGCCAATCCATAAATCAGCCAGCTGATAAAATGGGCAATTAAATAATACAGGCTCATAGAATATGAAAGTCTCCTGCTTGTTCCTTCGTACTTCAAAACCTTAGATACAAAATTAATTATATAAGATATTAGGGGCGGATACGCAAGCAGTATCAGAAGAGGGATACCTGCGATCAAAAATTCAATTGCCAGCCATTCTCTAAAATAAAGCACAGCGCCGAGGAAACTGATTAAAAAACCGGCCGTTACATTGAGATATTGATAAATTAACGCGGTAACGATTGCGTCACTGCGCTTTACTCCCTGTTTTTCAACGAGGACTATCATCCCGGCGACCGCCCAAATTTTACCAGGGATGTATTTGCCCAGGCTGGAATACGCCCAGATTTTGTAAGCCGTCCGGATATTAAGATTAACGCCTCCGAAATGCTTTAGTGATAATCTCCAAATATTTATCAACCAGAAATAATTTACTAAAACAATGATTAAGCTAAGTACGATGTAGATCCAATCGAATTGCCAATTATACATCGAAATGTTATTAAAATTGCTAATAACTACTCTTCCAAGATAGTAAAGTATTATTAGAGCCAATGGGATTCTAATATACCATTTTGATAAATACTTAATCATGCAAGCTCTTCAATTTCACTGATATGACTTCAGGGCTAAACCTTTGCTTGATGAATAATCGCGACGAACTGATGAATCTTTTAGATTCAACTTCATTTACAAGAATTCCCTTTAGGGCAGTTGTTAAAGCTAAAGGGTCTTTTACGGGTACAATTATCCCTGTCTCCCCATCCTTAATTATATCCGGTATTCCTCCGCTGTTTGAACCGATAACCACCGTGCCCATCGCCATCGCCTCCACCAATACCATACCAAAACCTTCTTCAATCGAAGGCAGTACGAATATATGCGCGCGGGCCATGTAACCCGGGACTTGATCGTGAGGAACGGGCGGCAATAAGTTTACATCATTGTTCAGCCCCAATTCATCTATCAACTTCCCGAAATATCCTTCCAACGGTCCCGAACCGATGAGATCCATTTTAAAACCTATGCCCTGTTGTTTGAGCAATCCGCATGCCCTTATCAAATGCTCAAATCCTTTTTGTTCATTGAACCTCCCAATTGCAAGAATATATCCGGGTTCATACTCAATCGAATCATCGTGGACGAACTTATCAGCGTCATACGGCATCGGAAAAACGACAACTTTGGAAATGGGGAAATTGTATAAACTTTTCAATTTATCAGCCAGAAAAGTCGAGACCGTTGTAACATGGGAAGCCCTTTTGTAAACAACGCCTGCCAGGATCCGAAGAAACTTTTTTTTATACAGGAGTATAATATCCGTCCCATGAGATGTTTGGATATATGGTTTTCCGGCAACAAGCGCCGCTATAAAGCCGATTATTCCGCACGGAATCCACCAATGGCAATGCATAATATCAATTTTCTCGCGTTTAATCATGCAAAAAGCTTTGACGGCTCCGGCGATTATCAAACTAATGAAGGCTATTTTGCCTGTTATAGAGCCGCTAACCCTGTCCTGCATATCTCCGCCATAAGCCAGATTCTCGCCGGAGGCGAACCAGTAGCGGAATCTTACAATGCGCATGTTTTCCAGTTGTTCATGTCTTTTCAGGCCCGGCCCATGCGGGCATAGAATAAAAACATCGTGTTCACGCTGAAATTCGCGGTATAAGGTGAAAAGGAATTGTCCCGAGGAATCTTCGGGAAACCTCGGGAAATTATGGGTAATGACCAGAATTTTCTTCCGGGGCAACTACTAAGCCTCCTGGCAAATCAGGAATTATTCTCCCGCTTTATTGTCCTGATATCTTCGATCATTGCCGCCAAAACCTCCGCCAGGAAACCAAGCGCGAACAGCGATAAGCCCGACAGAATTAAAAGTACGATTAAAAACAACAATGCCCGGTAACCTTCATGCTCCATGAAACGCAAATAAACGGCAACAATCCCGACGATAATTCCAATTAAGGCGAAGAGTAATCCTACTGACCCAAATAGCAACATAGGTTTCTTTAGAAACGTCAGCTGGAACTTAACGGTTATCAGATCGAATAATCCGCCGAGAAAACTCCAGAAGCCGAATTTAGATTTCCCATGTTCCCGGGGATATAGCTTAACTTTGACCTCATCAACCTCATAACCGTCATTGGCGGCCATAACCGGCAGAAACCTGTGCCAACCTTCCCTGTATGTAAATGATTCAAGTACCTCACGCTTAAAGGCTTTCACAGAATTAAGGTCATGAACACGCACCCCAAATAACAATCTCGATAAGCGATTGTAGAAAAATGATACGACACTTTTCATGAAACCATATTTGCCCTGGCGCCACCCGCAAACAAAATCGGCTCCATCGTCTATCTTGTCAACCATCCTGGGTATGTCGTTGGGTAAATATTGAAGGTCAGCGGGGTAAAAAACAAGGATTTCTCCATTTGCCGAGCTGAATCCCGTTTCAAGAGCCGCGGTTAAACCCCGGTTACGGCGATGCCTTATATAGCGCAGAAATGAATAGTTCCGCACTCCTTCCCTGAGGATCTGGTGAGTATTATCATCAGAACCGTCGTCAACAACAATAACTTCGCCGTCATAGTTGACGCCGTCTAACATATCCCGTAAATGGTCAAGCAGAATTGGGATGTTCTGTTCTTCGTTATATGCAGGAATTATAACGGAAACTCTGGGTTGCTTCCTCCGCCTGGATGTCCTTTTATCGGGCATGTTCCTGCGCATCGATGTTTTTTCCGGGCGGTTCTTTTTGGGGGGTTCATCACCCAGAGGACGTCTTTTTATTTTTCCCGCCTTCGCTTGCCGGTCCGGTTTTGTTTTTGAGGGGTTTCCCTGGATACTTTTTCTATCCGGCACATTACTCCTGCCGCTGTTTCCATTTCTCCGCGGCTGCTCTTTCGTTTTCTCAAAGGCCGAATTATTGGAATTGGCCCTCGACGCATCATCTTTTGTTTCAACAGGATGATTTTTCACTGAATCTTCGGGTGATATTACGGCCTGTTTCGTTTCAGACCGGTTAGCGCTGTTGTCATTGTCCTGGCGATTGTCGTTCTTCTGTTCATTTTTTTGCTCTTCCTCGTCTTCAGAGCGACGGTCTTCCCCGGTTACCGACCCGATGCCGGGGGGGATAAACGCGGTTTTTCTTTTTTTGCGTCCGAATTTCTGTTTTTCGTCCTTTTCCATATCAACTCATGTAGAGATTATTTAGTTATGTTAATGCCACTGCGATATTTTTTACATAATTAAGAATTTTAACAGGATATTGACAATTATGCAATGGATTTATATTAATTTATTTTACGCTATGAGCAGATGCTTAATTAACTATATCGATGGCTTCGGTATATTGATTCTACCCACGATATGGTTAATTTAACATGATTCTAACAATTTAGCCTTGAGAATCCCTCGGGAACTGTAAGCCCCGGCAAACGCCGGGGCTTATCTAATTTGTACCGCTTTCATGGGTTATATCCTTAAACGATATGGCTTCCTTACGTAAATAATACAATCCGAGCGAGGTAATGGGGAAATACTGGCATGACCATAAAACCACGGAGAAGGGGAAAGCGGTTTCCCGGGAAATATCAAATAATGATAATGCCAGTACGCAACCATACTGATATGTTCCGATAAAACCCGGCGATGACGGTAGCATTATGGCAAATGCAACAATAACCAGCAGTACGAATACGATAATAAATGGCGGGTGTAAATCGAAAGCGAGGAAAATACTGTAACCGGCAACCGCCGTGATCACCCAGATAAGGGCAGTAAACAGAATCATGAAAACAAACTGTTTGCTGTCATTAAATACGGTTAATCCGGAAATAAACCGGTCGAGTATCCGTAAAATAAAATTTTTAATTTTCTCCGGGAATAATCCAACCGCTTTGGATAAAACCTTCATGATGGGCTGAGGATATCTATTTAAAGCGATCAAAAAAATAAACATACCTAAATTTAAGGCAAAAGTAATATATCCCAATTTGGTAATAATCGGGGGAAATGGCATTAGAACGAGGCAAATGGCAAGCATCAAAAGAATCGCGAACGAATCGAAAACCCTTTCGACCATAATAGTGGCGAAAGCGCCGCTTTTGGATATTGATTCCTTTTTCGCTATGGAATAAGCCCTTACTACTTCGCCGAGCCTGGCCGGCAAAATATTATTTGCCATGAACCCGACCATAACCGATGAAAACAAACTCTGGATATTGATTAACTTGGTTCCCGCCATTAAAAATCGCCATCTTACAGCCCGCAGGTACATAGTAAAGATATTGGCCGCTATCATCGGGATTGTCCACCAGTAATCCGCTTCCTGGAAAGCCCTGACGACCTGCGTGAATTCTATTTTTCTTACGGCAAGATAAAGGAAAACCGCGCTGATGATGATTCCGATAACTACGCTTTTTTTCATAGTAAATTAAGAATAAATACCCGGGTATCGTTCCTCAAGAACCTGGTTAAAAAGTCTTGCGGTCCTATCCCATGTAAATTTCGACGCCCATTTTAAGGCGCCTTCTTCTAATTTTTTCCGAAGAGCCGTGTTAGTTAAAATTAATTTGATTTTTCCCGCGAGTTCGTCGATATTTCCGTATTCATAGAGTAATCCGGACTCCCCATCGACCACAGAATCCTTCAATCCGGGGACATTCGACGCCACAACCGGAGTTCCACAACCATTAGCCTCTATATTTGAAATCCCCCACCCTTCTTTTATGGAAGTATAAGCCAAACAGTGGGACTCCTGGAGCAATTTGATTTTGTCATGGTGTGAAATATAACCGGGGAATTCAATATTATCTGAAAGGCCGAGTTTTTCTGAGAGCAGGCGTAATTCCGATAAATAGTCGTCCTGACCGATAATCACGATCCTTATATCCGGGATATCTCTCTTTAGAATTTCCGCCGCTTTTATCAAATGGTCTATGCTTTTGTACTTTTTTACCCTGCCGGTATAACAAACTGTAGGTCTTTCTGATTTTCGATTTCCAGGAATATAGAAACTGTGATCAATTCCGCACTCGGCAACGCTGATATCGTCATATTTGTAACCCTTTTGGGCGAGATCGTCCTTAGTGGAATTAGATATGACATGAACATGGCATTTTTTATATATTGGATACATCAATTTTTCGGCGAAATATACATAGGAAGCAATAATAACATTCGCCTGTTTAAAGATAGTTTCAGAGAATAGATGGGGGATAACGAGCATAACCGGCACTGAAGTATATGCCGGGATATAGAAGGGAATTTTATTTACATCTTCCACTATAAGATCAGGTTTAAAGTCATTTATAATGCCTTTCAGTTTTAACATAACGAGGTAGTTGAAGTTGTATTCGTTGCCGAACCTTATAAGATCCAGATTATCGTATCTTTCCCGTGATGGAAGCATCCCGCCATGGCTATTTGAAATAAATGTTACGTCGTGGCCAAATTCGGAGACCAGGCGGGATGTAATATTTTGAATATGGGCTTCAGCTCCCCCCGCGAGAGGATGCTTTAGGTCCCTCCAGTTAATCACGAGAAGTTTCATTAATCGGAAAGCCTTTCAAGGTCGGTTTTAACCATTAATTCTACCAGCCCCTTGAAAGTAATCGAAGGTTTCCATCCGAGTTTTTCTTTAGCTTTAGAAGCGTCACCCCTTAAATATTGAACCTCCGCGGGTCTTAAATATTTTGGATCCGTAGAAACATATTGCTTATAATCGAGGTCGAGGTATCCAAAGGCGGCTTCTACAAAATCCTGTACTGAATGAGACTCTCCTGTGGCAACAACGAAATCATCCGGTTCATTCGCCTGAAGCATCATATACATAGCCCGGACGTAATCGCCGGCGTAACCCCAGTCCCTCATAGCATCCATATTACCAAGTTTGAGTTCATCTTGAAGACCGAGTTTAATACGGGCGGCGGCCAATGATATTTTACGAGTTACAAATTCCACGCCGCGAAATGGGCTTTCATGGTTGAACAATATTCCATTACTGACGAAGAGATTATATGATTCGCGGTAGTTGATACAGGTCCACATCGCGGCCAGTTTGGAAATACCATAAGGAGAACGAGGCCACATCCTGCTTTCTTCGTTTTGAATATCATCGCTGACCTTACCGTAAACCTCGGAAGAGCACGCGTTGTAAAAACGCGCTTCAGGCGTGTATTCGCGGAAGCTGTTAAGCATGTTAAGCGTACCCTTGATATTGACATCATAAGTTACCTCCGGATTGGACCAGCTCTCCTGAACAAAGCTTTGCGCGGCGAGGTGAAATACCATATCCGGCTTAACGGTTTTAAAAATGAGATCCAGGGAAGATTTGTCGGTAACATCGCCGTAATAAAACTCCAACTTATTAATTAATTCCCGGTCATATTCGAGAGCGCCGTAAGTCTTTTGAGAATTGCGGCGCACGATACCGTGAACCGAGTGTCCTTCATCTAAAAGCATTTTTGACAGGTGATACCCATCCTGCCCGGTTATACCGCTGATTAATATCTTCATTCGTTCAGTCCTTTTTTGGAGGTAAGGTCGATATGTTTATTAGAGTACCCTTATTTATTATCGTTCGAATTCAGCTTCCGTTTTAATTCAGTTTTAACCTGTTGAAGTTCGAGCATCCGCTGAGGCTCAACAACCGCCGTTGACACGTAGTTATCTATGAGTTCAACTGCTTCTGAAAAACGTTCATGTTGATAATACAATTGCAGTAGGAACTGGAATGCCATCTCCGAATCGGGTTTGAATTGCAGCACTTTCTTATAAACATTTATAGCATCTTCAATTTTCCCCTTGTTGTCATACGCGTAAGCGGAGTTTAAATACAAGCGCTCTTTTTCGGTCTGCGGCGCGCGCCTGATAGTAGATTCGACCATTTTGAAATCATCCAATTCGGAATAGATCTGCACCAGGAAGGCATAGGGACGCCAACCATAAGGATATATCTCGATAGCATTCTCGCAATGTCCAACAGCCCTATCAATATCACCTTTTCCTTTATAGTATTCGGCAAGTTGCAGGAAAGCGCTTATGTAATTGGCTATCAACCTGCTATCATTCTCGTTTTTATAAACTGAAGTATCGGCGAGCCCCCTGAATTTGAAGACATTAGTGAGCCTGTGCTCTAAAAGCTCCGGGTCTATCTGATCCTTCGCCTTTTCGGGGACAACGCGGTAGGTCATTCCCTCCATGCGAAGATTGTCATCGAGCCCTATACGGTTATCCTTGGATACCGTTACCGCGAAATATACCGGATATTTCCACTTATTGGCGGTAATTATTTCCTGCACCATAACATCCTGCACGCGGATAACCTGGCGGTCGGGAGTCAACATAGGCGTCAATTTATCTATCTGGGAATCAGATAAACGTATGGGCACACCCATCTGATCTTTAAGTTGATGTATATACCACTGAGTATTTAATAGCGATAGGTTTACTACTTTAACATCTTTGCGAACACCCTCTACTTCCTGCATAAACCACAATGGAAAAGTATCATTATCGCCGTTTGTGAATATGATGCCGTTTTCATCGCATGAATTCAATATGTTATAGGCATAATCCCAGGGTATATAATTTCCGGTACGGTCGTGTGTAAACCAGTGGTGCGCCCGCGTGTGCGTCAACGGAAAAGCTATCGCTAATATACCCATTGTAACGGCAATGACCAGTCTAATCCTCTCGGTGATCTTATTGCCAAAGAGGTCAAACACCCATAAGATAAAACCTGAAACTCCGACACCGATCAAGATTGCGAAAAACATGAAACCCGGAGTGAAAAAGTAATCCCTCTCGCGGACCTCAAGCCTTTCCCCCATGGTACCATCGGAGAAATTCATATAGAGGACAAGTCCGACGGTACAGACTAACAACATTATCAGAAGGAACACCCCGATTTTCCATTTCCTCCGCAGGGCTTCCCATATTCCGAGTATACCCAAAACGAACGGCACCGCGATGAAGGGCCATTCGGTTGAAGAATATTGACGTTTAAAGAATCCTCCGAATCCCATATTGCGGTGTTCCCCAAATTGGTTTGCCCATGTTCCCCGACGGGAGAACATGCGGGTAATCATCGACTCCTGGCCGTATTGTTTCCTTTCGAGAAAAGCCTTAAATGAACTCCAGGTTTCAGGATTATTCTCGTTTATAGCCGGTTGCTGGGATGCTCTAATAGGTATGAAAACCTGGACCGAATAACCTATAACGACAACAATCATAAGTGAAAAAACAAGCTTCCAAACCATGTCGGCTTTTTTGGATAGAATAATTGACAGCGATAATAAAAATACGCCGGAGGTTACGTAAAGAAAGGTATCCACCGTAAAAGTAACAAGAAACATTGATGCTCCCGCCAGCCATATCCGCCAATCCATCAACTTGCTCCTGTCCACCAGTATTATCAGAAAGAAGATTACGGGCATAACAAGGAATATGGTCATATGGATTCCAACAGACAGAAAGGCAAGGTATGTAATGGCCACCAGATACCGTCCTGAACCTGGCTGGTCTCTTCTCTCAGCCCAGATGAAAGCGAGATAGGTGATAATCAGCATCAGCATCATAGAGATACCGTAAACCTCGGCTTCGACCGCGTTAAACCAGAAGGTAGAGGAATAAGTCAGAAACATGGCCCCGGAAATCCCGCCGGAATATGCTACTATTCTCCGGGTCAGATTGAGGTCATTTCCGCCGAACCAATACTTAACTACCCTTACGATAATCAGATAAGCGAGCCAGACCGCTATGGCAGATGTCAATACCGAAATAAAATTGACCCTCACAGCGATATCGCTGGAAATCGGAATCATGGTGAATACCCGACCGATGAGTATGAACAGAGGAGTTCCCGGAGGATGAGGTATACCCAGAATGTATGAACAGGCAATAAACTCGCCGCAGTCCCAAAAACTCACGGTAGGCGCCATGGTGGCGTAATAGGTCCAGAATGATATTATGAACACTATCGCCGATATGATATTATTGACATTATCTTTCTTTACGGGCTGGAATTGAATCTCTGGTAACTCCAATTATCCTCCATACGCAACTAATACCAAATACAAACTTATATACTTATACATTTATACCGCTTTGTCAATATTCTTTTTACGCCCGCAACCATTATCCGGTTTGAAATTATCTATCCCGCAACTCTGAGTTTAATGCAAATAAAAATCAGCATCAAAATGAGAGAATTCAAGACCCCTAAAAGGAGCAGGGCCCAATTTACTCCTAAAATGGGCAACAATAAAGGCATAACGACCATCGCGGCAATTCCCGCTCCATAGAGGTCGGATCCATAAGTGAATGCCGGAGAACGACCGGGGCTATGCATGACGATAGTTTCCACTGAAGCGCTGAATACCATCCCCCCGCAGAAGCCTGAAACGACTATTATAGCTATCGATAAAATACCATAGTAATCCGGAAATGTTGTAAATAGTTTCGTTAAAATACCAACCATTATTATCAGTGAAATAGCAACCCATTGAGATATTAAAACGGGCAAAATGGGTTTGAATCTTCTAATATAAAAACCGAATATCTCCAATCCAATGGCATTGCTGACCATAAAAAGCGCGATAGCAAAGGATATATAGAGATACACAGACCCATAGTAACTCTGGAACAACTCCAGTGCGGTAAGCTCCATAAACATCACCGTAAATCCCGATACTGCCGCGGTAATCAGCGACAGGTCGAAAAAGCCGGGGACTTTGTGATGGGATGTAAAGGGTATAACCAACAGTAATAGAAGACCTAAAAGCCCAAAGATAAAAACCAGCGCGGGTTTTGCGGAAATACCTAACATCATGTTTGAAAGAAACGAACCGCCCAATTCTTCAGAGCTTAACATGGCATAAATAGAAGTTATTGGCCGAAAATCAGTATTTGAAGATTTGCCGATATCTGTGCTTTCCATCCGGGCCATAAATTCCGTTTGCCTGAATGGAGATAAAATATCCCCAATATATCCTGGATTGAAAAATGAATTAGTAATTCCCATTCCCCTAATTCTGTCCGTGTAATATTCGGGATTGATATCAAACGGTTTCGCCCGATGCGAACAAAGAAAACATGCATCCGGGGTGTAAATTACCTGGTAATTTGAGAAATTACTGGAAACAGCATTGTAAACGGATTTTAAAGCCATGGAAATCGATTGCGGGATGTAACTGCCGCCGGTATCCAATGAGAAACAAAACACTCCTCCCGGATTCAGGGTCTTGTTAATAAGTTCGAAAAACTCATTCGTATAGAAACGGTTCGAAATTCCCAGACCATAGCTAACGGAGGGAAGTATAATAAGGTCATAAGTGGTTTCCGTATTTCTCAGGAAATTGCGTGGATCTGTAATGTGAACGGTATAATCCTGCTCTTTGCTTTCGCCTAATTCTCTATATGTACTCACCAGTTCTTCATCGATGGCAACATAATCGATTTTACGGAAGTCATATTTCTTAAGCTCCCTGCTCAGAGCCTCGATATTGCCCCCTAAGACTAATACCCTATCGTGTGACTCCAATTGCAAAGCAGGCAGATGAACGGTTAGTTCAGAGGAAATCCTGTCCGGGATAGTTGAATGTTTCTGAGAATTGAAATAGACCGAATATTGGTTCTCCTGCTGGATTGCGGTAACGCGGCCATACGGGGAATCAGTTTCTGCTTTGATTTCGTAAGGAGCCCATTTCAGCTTTGAAATCGCTTTGTTGACATTCATTGCGGCCAGGGTTACCGAAAGGGCAATAATTAACATCGAAAAAATCCACAGTCGCGAACCAAACAGCAGCAAGGAAAATATGGATAATAAAGCAATGGAGACCAGGAAGAAATCAAACGGTATTATATAGGGAAATATTAACACGCTGGACATTATACCGCCTATGGCGAATCCCATGATATCAAGCAGGTAGGCTTTGCTCGCGGAAAGCTGGCGCTGGTAGATGCAGTAGCCGTTTCCGAACAGCAGCCCCGAGATGATCGCGGAAGGCAGAATAGATATCATGCCTATGCCCATCTTAATCGTAAGAGGTACGATTTCCCCCGGGTAGTAACCGAGGAATTTCGGAAACAATCTCAAAAAGACAATCCCGGCCAATACCGTCAAGGAAAGGAGATTGAATCCATAGCGATACATCGAGGACGTAGACAAGCGGCCCAGCCCAATCAAAACCCCGATGGTCCCGCCCGCCATCCATATAAATATAGCATAACCAAGTAAAATGGAGTTAACTGTGTAGTTGGCGAGAAACTCCCTGATTAAATATGTCTGAAATAATATCGAGCAAAGGCCGAGAGTGAAGAAAAATATCCTTCCCCGAATTTTCATAGGTTTATGCCCATACTCCGGGAATTTTCGTGTCGCAGAATTTGCATCTGGAATCAGTTATGTTCCTCTCCCCTAAGCGGTAGCCGTAGCGTTCAATCAGTATTTTTCCGCATTGCGGGCAATAGGTATGCTCATACTTATTTCCGGGAACATTGCCAATGTAGACATAATTTAAGCCCGCCTCCCTGGCAATTTCGTGGAGTTTGAATAATGTATCCCGCGGAGTGGAAGGTAGATTTTTCATAAGATACATTGGATGAAAACGGGTCAAGTGCAGGGGTACATCAGGACTGAGTTCACGTGAAATCCAGTTGCACATGCGTTTCATTTCATCCTCTTTATCATTTAAAGTGGGTATCACCAGGTACACCAGTTCCAGCCATTTTTGTTGATTATGTATGATTTTTATGGCATCGAGTACCGGCTGAAGCTCTCCCCTAACATAATCACGATAAAAATCCTCGCTGAAAGCCTTGAGGTCGACCTTTACGCCGTCGAGCGCGTCCAACAGTTCCTTAAGTGGTTCGGGCATTATGTAGGCCCCGGTGATAGCCACACTGTGGACATTATTATCGTGTCCCTTAACGGAGCAGTCGTACATATATTCATAAAAAATCACCGGTTCGGAATATGTATAAGCTATAGTCGGGCAATCATAAGATACGGCCATGCGAGCAATATCATCCGGCGTCAACAGGTAATTCTCTACCTGTTCGGGCCGCACCTGGGAGATATTCCAGTTCTGGCAGAACTTGCAGTTGACATTGCATCCGGCGGTGGCCATGGAAAAAGCGTTGGTGCCCGGCAGGAAATGAAAAAGCGGTTTTTTCTCTATGGGATCTATATTCAGTGAACACGGCCGGGAATAAACGAGGGTATAATACTTGCCATTTTCGTTTTCACGGGTTCCGCAATACCCCCTTTCCAGCGGGCTCACCCTGCATTTCCGGGGACAGATACCACATTCGACCTCTAATTCATCGAGTTTCCGGTAATGACGGGCTTCAACATGGGAAAGGTCTTCGGCCCTCGGCAAACCGGCTACGGCGGATTCGGCGCCTCCCGGGATAAATGCGCCTAAATCAAGGAACGTCGAGGCGGTAATCGCGCTTGTGCATTGGGCGCAACGAATTATGAATTTTCTTCTATCAATCATTTGTTTAAACCATTAGCTCAACTTTTTCAATATACTTTTTATCATGCACCCCGAGCTTATGTTCATCATCGGCGGCGGTAACAAGATATTCTGGATAACGCCCTGCGTCCTTCAAGCTGTCCAATCCATTCAGTTTGCGATGGTTTTCCAGCAGTTCCAGCGCCACCGTATCCAACGCCACGGGATCTTCGGACATCAAGATAATATTTGAATCAAGGGCGTACTTGCTTCGAAAACTCGGGCCGCCGTTATACTGAATCCGGAAGCAATCCATTATCGTGAGTTTATTTTTGCGCTTTATTTCGGGCAGGCAGTACATATCGGCGGCATAAGGATTACAATTAGGATCGTGGTATTTATTGGGATTATGCACGGCGCCGTAGAAATTTTTCAGTCCACCGGATAATCCGGCAATGCTATGGTCTTTCAGAATTGGGAAGTTTACATGATAATCAACCCTGTCGGTCAATACCCGGGTAACGAGTGAACCGACAGTACCAAAAACCGAAAAATCATTGTGATAACCAATACCCGGAGTATCATTTGCGATAATTTTTGGTCCTCTGCCCTCCCGGTTAACCGGGTATCCGGCCCTTTCGAGTTCCCTCTCCGAGCGTTCCCATACGACTATGTTATCTTTTTCTATGTTGTTTTCCGCAAGTATGTTAATAAGGGCTCCGCACAATACCGGCGAGGATGACATCGACCGTCCGGCAACGCA
>WJIJ01000112.1 GCA_014730345.1 Candidatus Zixiibacteriota bacterium
CAGGTCAGGTCCGGGGAGACTCCATAAAGCTCCTGTGCGCCGCCCCGGGCGACACGGAATCCGGTGATAACCTCATCGAAGATAAGCAGGCTGTTGTATTTGTCGCATTCCCTGCGGAGTCCTTCGAGGAAACCCTTGACGGGGGGGATTACACCCATGTTGGCGGCGACAGGTTCTACTATTACCGCGGCGATATTTTCACCCTGTTCGGCGAAAACCGCCTGTGCCGCGGAAAGATCGTTGTAAGGTACGCTTATGGTAAGGGCGGTGATTTCCGGGGGTACGCCGGGCGATGTGGGGATACCGGCGGTCATCATCCCGGAACCGGCTTTGGCTAAAAAACCGTCGGAATGGCCGTGGTAACAACCATCGAATTTGATAATTTTGGAACGTCCGGTAATGGCGCGGGCGAGACGGACGGCGGACATGGTTGCTTCGGTGCCGGAGTTGACCAATCTGAGTTTTTCGACCGATTTTACGCGTTTGGTGATTAGCTCTGCAAGTTGGATTTCCCTTTCGATTGGCGCTCCGAATGAAGTTCCGCCGGCGACCGTGTTTTTCAATGTCTTAACGACTTCGGGATGGGCGTGACCAAGGATGAGCGGCCCCCAGGAGAGTACATAGTCGATAAATGAGTTGCCGTCGGCATCGAAGATTTCCGCGCCGGCGCCATACTTAATAAAGGGCGGTTTGCCGCCCACCGAACCGAAAGCCCTTACCGGCGAGTTGACGCCGCCGGGGATAACATTTAGCGCTTGCCTGAAAAGATATTCGGAAGTTTCTCGTTTTATCATTTGGTCATGTCCTCGATAATCCATCGCGCGGCCGAGGGGGCATGATAGGTTAAGATAGCATCTGCCCCGGCGCGCTTAATTGATGTTAAAATTTCCAGTGTCAGACGTTTTTCATCTGCCCAACCCTTTTGCGCGGAAGCTTTAACCATGGCATATTCCCCGCTGACATTGTAGGCAAACAGCGGGCGGTCGACAATTGCTTTGGCTTCGGAGATAATATCCAGGTATGACAGGGCGGGTTTGACCATAACCATATCGGCGCCTTCGTCTATATCCATCTGTATTTCCTTGAGAGCCTCGATAACATTGGGCGGGTCCATCTGGTATGTGGAGCGGTCGCCCTCTTTTGGCGCGCTGTCGGCGGCGTCGCGGAAGGGGCCGTAGAAGGCGGAGCAGTATTTAGCCGAGTATGCCAGAATGGCGGTATTATCAAATCCTTGGTCATCGAGGGCATCGCGGATAACCTCGACCCTGCCGTCCATCATATCCGAGGGAGCCACAACATCGACGCCGGCATTGGCGAAACTTACCGCCTGTTTGGCGAGGAGTTCGAGGGTAGCGTCGTTATCGACATCGCCGTCCGCGTATACCCCGCAATGACCATGGTCGGTATATTCGCAAAGGCAGACATCGGCAATTACGGCGATATCATCGATTGAATTTTTCAACTCCTTAGCCGCAACGGCAACCACGCTGTCGGATTGCCACGATGAAGAGCCAACGGCATCCTTGGTATCGGGGATGCCGAAAAGAATAATCCCGGGTATTCTTAGGGAACGGGCTTCGCGGACGAATTTAACCAGCTCATCAGGTGAGTAGCGGTAACATCCGGGAAGCGTTTCGATAGGTTCCTTTTTACCTTTTCCGGAGACGACAAAACACGGTAAGATGAAATCCGATGGATGAAGTTTCGTCTCGCGGACGAGTTTACGCAATGCGGGAGTGCGCCGCAACCGTCTTGGTCTGTCGAAGGGGAAGCTCATATATTAACCTCGTTTTTTGTTTTCATTCCATTTGAGTATTTCATCTATAATGCCATCGATAGTGTGCACTTCGGCTTCCAGATGCACGGGGAGCGAAAGTTTTTCAAGGGTTACGGTGGTCATGGGACCGATGGAAAGGACGGTTGAGTTCTCCGCCAACTCCCGCGCTTTTTCTTCACCGAGTATTTCCACGAAGTTACGGGCGGTTGAGGAGCTGGTGAAGGTGATTATATCGGCGCCGTTTTTGATCAGATCTTCTTTTACGCGGGGAATCGGATTGGCCATGACAGTTTTATAGACAATCAACAGATCGACTTCCGCCCCATTCTCCGACAGGACTTCCTCCACGGTCGATGGCGCGGGGATACCGCGAATCCGCAGGATTTTTTTGTTTTTGATTTCGTGATTAGCTGTTAATTCCTCGGCGAGGTCGCGGGTGGTGAATTTTTTGGGAATGAAATCAGCTGAAAGGAAATGTTCCCGCAACGCGCGGGCGGTGCCGGTGCCTACCGCGGCGATGGACGCGTTTTTAAAGGCGCGGATGTCATTTCCGGAGTTTAGCAAAGCCGAGATGAAATAGCGCACGCCGTTTTCGCTGGTAAAGATAAGCCAGTTGTAGTTTTCCGCTTTTTCAAGCGCTTCGGTCATTAATTCCGGGTTGATTTCCTGTTCAGTTTTAATAGTGGGGAAAAGGATGGCATCGGCGCCCATCTCGTTGAGATACCTGCTGAAAGAACCTGCCTGGTCGGCGGGGCGGGTAATTACTACCCTCCTGCCGAACAGGGGGCGTTTTTCAAACCATTCGATTTGAGAGCGGACATTAACGGTATCGCCGATAATGAACACCGCCGGCGGGGTTATTTTTTCCCTCTCGATGGCGCTTATTATATTAGAAAGCTCCCCGGTAACAGTCCTCTGGCGTGATGTTGCCCCACGTTGGACCACCGCGATTGGTTTTGAGGGAGACATTCCGGCATTAAGAAGTTTTTCTACGGTCTCCGGCAGGGTTTTTACCCCCATATAACCCACGATGGTACTGTTGCCGAGGCGGGCGAGCTTTTCCCAGTCAACCTGGGGAGTTTCCTTGCCGGCTGATTCATGGGCGGTTACAAAGATGGTCTGGGTTACGGTGTTGCGGTGGGTTACCGGTATTCCGGCAGATTCGGGGGCGGCGATACCGGCGGTGATACCGGGGATTATCTCGTAGTCTATGCCATTGTCCCGCAAATAGATGGCCTCTTCGCCTCCCCGCCCGAACACAAATGGGTCGCCTCCCTTGAAACGCCCCACGACCTTACCGGCGCGGGCATGTTCAACCATAAGCCCATTGATTTCATCCTGTGATTTGGAATGCATCCCGGCTTCTTTGCCGGCATAGATGAGTTCTACGCTGTCAGGCAATTCAGAGAGCAGGCTTAATGGGGTCAACTGGTCGTAAATGACGACATCGCACCGTTTAAGGCATTGGAGTCCGCGGATCGTTATAAGTCCCGGGTCTCCGGGACCGGCTCCAATTATATAAACATTTCCTTCTATTTTTTCTTTCATGTTTTATCCGAGTAATTCCTCCGCGGCCGGTTTTAAAAGCGTGCCGAGCTTTCTTCCGGTTTCTTCGGCATCCTCTGGCGCGCCTTCGGTTTGATGTTCAACGAGTTTTGTCCCCTGGAGGTTGAGTATCCTTCCGCGCATGGACATTTTGCCATTCTCGATTCGGGCGATACCGGCTACTGGCAAGCCGCATCCCACGCCCAGAGTTTTTAACATACTTCTTTCGGCGATTAAAATCAAATATGTTGGATGGTCATTGATTTGATTCGACAACTCGTTTGCTTCTTTATTGTTTTTAAGCGTCTCCACGCATATTATTCCCTGTCCCGGCGCCGGAAGGCTGATATTTTCAGGAATAATCCGGAAATCCCGGTTCATATTTAATCGCGAGAAGGCCGCGCGGGCGAGTATTATGGCATCGAAATCGCCGCTGTCCAGTTTGCGTAACCGGGTTTCGATGTTTCCGCGGATGTCCTTAAAAATAAGGTCATGCCGGTGGTAAAGGATTTGCGAAGCGCGCCTGGGCGAACCGCTTCCGATGACGGTTGACGGCGGGAGTTCATCGACACTTAAGCTCTTGGGGCTTATAAGGATATCCTCCCGGGGATCGTTTTCGATGGCGGCGGAGAGCTGAAACCTCTCATCGAGGGATGAAGGCAGGTCCTTGGCGCTGTGCACGGCGGCATCGATATGTTTCTCGAGGAGCGCATTCTCCAGGGCCTTGATAAAGACACCTGTACCGCCAATCTGGGAGAGCGGGCTTTGCTGGTCGCGGTCGCCCTCGGTCGAGATTGCAATAATTTCGACATCGATAGAGGGGTCGGTCATTCGGATTTTTTCGGCAACGGTTTTAGTTTGAGCCAAGGCAAGGGCGCTGGCGCGGGTTCCGAGTTTTAATTTAAAGCCGGGCACTATTCGCCCTCCAGCAGGTGGTTAATGTTTCGTTCGATGGCATCTTCGTCGCCGTCGTCGATCAACTTCTGCCAGTCGATGGCGAAGAATCGTTCGAAGCACCGCGATTTGGACGCGCTGTCATCGCCATAGCGCTCCATGACCTTTTCCCTGAAAACGCCCGCTATTTTGCTAAGGTCGTCCCAGAATCGGGGCAGGGTTTTATCGAGGTCTTTGCGTATCTGTTTGGCCAGGAACGGCGCTTTGCCTCCGGTGGAGATGGCGATTGTTATGTCATTGCGTCTGACGATAGCGGGGACGATAAAACTGCATAATTCCGGCCGGTCGACGACATTGACCGGGATTTTGTATTTAAAACAATCCCCGGCAACGGCGCGGTTGACATTTTCATCATCGGAAGCGCTTATTACTATATTATAGTCGGTAACCTCCGGAGAACGGTATTTACGCAGGTGCAGGCTTAATTTGCCGTCGTTTTTAAGCTGGATTATTTCATCGATGGCTTCGGGGGCGACTACAGTGATTTCCGCTCCGCCGTTGAGAAGCGTTCCGGCTTTTCTAAGGGCTACCCTGCCGGCCCCGACAATAAGGCATTTTTGGTTTTTAATTTTTATGTAAATAGGGTAATACATTTTCTAATCCTTCGTAAACATTATCCGAAGTTAATATAGAGCAGTATAAAAAACAAATAACTTATTGGGGCTGTTGACGGCTCAAAGACTGTGCCCGGAAGCGGTGGGAAAGTCGATAGAAGGGCCGCGGGGTGTGATAAATTAAGAATAAAAAGAGGTTTGCTTTCATATAAACCGTTAGAGCGCACAGCGTTAATTCTCCGGTCGAGATTAAAGGGGTAATTGGTGAGAAATTGAACAATTATATAGAGCATAAATTAACAAACTCAAACCGTTTCTACAAAAGACGAAATTACTTGTAAGCAATAAGGTTTTTATTAATGGGGGAAATCGAGTTACGATTTTAAATTCTTAAACCATATATAGGTCTGGAAGCTATGGAAGCTCTTGAAAAACAACTGGAAGTGGTTGCCGCGGAGTTGGTGACGGTTGACGCAGAACTGCCCCAAGCAATGGCGGCGCTCCATGACAAATTCATGGAGATAGAAAAGATTGTTGGTGATGATACTGATTCGATATCCAGGATAGCGAAAGCATCGGGCGACTATCTGGAAAAGATAATATTGAAGGAAGTGGAAATCGAAACCGGTATGAGGGTTCTTGGCGAAGCGGTTTCGGCGATGCAGCAGGTTGTCAGGGACAAGAGGGAAATTTCCGAGGTTGTTGTCCCGGATGAGCTGGGCCTTGATATTGGCGGCAGGGGAAAGAGTGCTCCCCGGGAGATCGAAAACGAAGAAGAAACGGTTCAAGATAAGGCACAGGATGAAACTCCTGGAAGCGAAGAAGAAAATCCGCCGGAAACCCAATCTCAGCCTGAACCCCAATCATCTGCTCCTGAACCAGAGCCGGAGGAGGAATCTGAGCAGTCATTCGTTCTTGACCTTGGTGATGCCGACCAGACGCTGATAGCGGAATTTATAACCGAAGCCCGCGAGCATTGCGCTAACGCCGAGCAGTTAATGATGGATCTGGAAACCGGGGACGACCTCGAAGGGGCGATTAACGGTATATTTAGAAGCTTCCATAGTATCAAAGGCGCCGCCGGATTTCTTGATTTAACACCGGTGCTGGTTCTTGCCCACGAGTCGGAAACGTTATTGGATATGGCCCGCAAGGGGACGCTTGCTATCGAGGGGATGATTGCCGATACGGTTTTCGATTCTATAGATTCTTTGCGCACATTGTTTGATTGTATCGAAGAGGTTCTTGATTCCGGTCAGGGCAATGATGTAACCGACAAGATAAGCGGTTTATTGTTGAAGCTGAAAAGGATTATTAATAACCAGGGACCCCTTGATGGCGAATCGGTGGATGAGGGAAAGATTGAAGAAGCGGCTGAAGAAGAAGAGGAGTCCAGCGGAGTTTCGGACGCGGCTCCCAAGAGGTTGGGTGAGTTGCTTGTTGAGGCCGGGGAAATTGATAAAGACGAACTCGATGACATATTGGCCGAGCAAAAAGACGCGGAGTATAGGGAAAAGGTCGGCCACAGCCTGGTTAAAGGCTCGAAAGTGCCTGCCCGCAAGGTAGCGCAGGCGCTCAGGGAGCAACAGAGTAAGAAAGATAAGCCGGCATCAGGCAACAAGGCAGTTAAAGAAATGGTGAAAATTGATACCGAGCGTTTGGACAGGCTTATAGATACAATTGGCGAACTGGTTATAGCCGAATCGATGGTTGGTCAGGATGAGCAGATTCTGGCATTGGATTCCCCGCACGTAACCCGGAATATTTCGCATCTGAATAAGATAACCAGGGAACTGCAGGAGATGGGGATGGCCATGAGATTGGTTCCGGTCAAGCCCACATTCCAGAAACTGGCGCGCGCAGTACGCGATTTGACCAAGAAATCGGGCAAGAAGATCAACCTGGTAATTTATGGTGAGGATACCGAGGTTGACCGCAGTATAGTTGAAAACGTCGGCGATCCGCTTATGCACATGGTCAGAAACTCGGTTGACCATGGTATCGAGCCCCCGGAAGACAGGGTAGCCAAGGGCAAAGAAGAAACGGGCACTATTAAGCTGAGCGCGTATCACAAGGGCGGAAACCTTTATTTCGATATCGAAGATGACGGCAAGGGATTGGATAAAGAGAAAATTATGCAAAAAGCGCGGGAAAAAGGATTGGTAGATCCCGGCAAGGAGTTGACCGATAAGGAGATTTATAATCTTATATTCCACCCCGGTTTCTCCACCGCCGCCAAGATTACCGATGTCTCCGGGCGCGGAGTGGGTATGGACGTGGTCAAGAGAAACATCGAATCCATGCGGGGTTACATGGAAATAGAATCTGAACCGGGAAAGGGTTCGAAATTCTCGATGCGGTTGCCGTTGACCCTGGCTATTATAGATGGAATGCTTGTAAGTGTCGGTAGAGAAAGATTTATAATACCCACTCTTTCGGTTGTGGAGTCGTTGCGATTGACCTCTGATATAATTTACACAGTGGAAAACCGTGCGGAGATGATAAACCTTCGCGGCAGTTTACTGCCATTGATAAGGATAGATAAGCTGTTGAACCTGAAAGAAAACCGTGAGGGTTCCAGTAACGATACGGTTGTTGTCGTAGAGGACGCCCACCAGAGAGCGGGATTGGTGATCGATGAATTGCTGGGTCAGCGCCAAACGGTTATCAAGAGCCTGGGTTCGGTTTTCGAAGACCAGAAATGGATATCCGGCGGGGCGATTCTCTCCAATGGAAGAATAGGATTGATTATCGATGTAAGCGGAATAATAAAACTGGCTAAAACAGAAGGATACACAGCCACTCTTCCTATGAAGGAACTCGAGAACCTCAACGCGGAGCTTCAGGAAGATCTTAATATGAACGGGATGGAGGAAGCGACCCTGTCCGATGGTGAACATCCTGGTGCGCTCCCGGAGCTTATGGAAGAAACTGTTGAGGAAGCGGTGGTTGGATAAGAAAGGAGTTTAATATATGGTTGGAAGAAAACGTTTCAAATATCAGGAGAGGTTAATATGAGCAATACTCCAAGTTCAACGGGGACGGCAGAAAGCCAGTTGGTAACACGCGCCCAGGCCGGAAAGTATCTTACTTTCAGACTGAATTCGGAGGAATACGGGCTGGAGATACTTAAGGTGCGGGAGATTATCGGCTTGATAGATATAACCCAGGTGCCTCGCACGCCGCATTACATCCGGGGCGTGATAAACTTGAGGGGAAAGGTTATACCCATACTCGACTTGAGGATGAAATTCGATATGGAAGCGACTGACGACACCGAAGAAACCTGTATTATAGTTGTGGATGCTTCCACCCAGAAAGGTACAATATCGATGGGTGTGCTGGTTGACGCGGTTTCGGAAGTGCTCGATATTCAGCAAAACGAAATAGAGAACCCGCCGGCTTTTGGATCGGGGGTTGATGTTGATTATATCCTGGGAATAGGGAAAATAAAAGACACGGTAAAGATACTTCTGGACATCGACAGGGTACTGGATACATGTGATATATCTGCCTTTGGAGACGTGGAAGGTGACCAGGATGTGGAAATTGGGGAAGAAGCAATCAATGAGCAGATGTCGGAAAATGAATAAAAACGCGTAATTATAATTAAACACAGGAGGGGGTATGAACTCAAGAGCGATGTTAGTCGGGTTTTTCGTCTGCGTTTTCTGTTTCGCGCCGCTTACCAATGCGGATGAAATCCAGAACGAAGTCGAAAGCCTAAAGGCACAGGTCGCTAAGCTCGAACAGAGGATATCTCAGATAGACGCGGGTTACCGCAGGGATATCGCACAGATCAATGAACAGCAGGCGCCCCAGGCCCGGGATAAAGACCTTGCCCGCCTGGAGAGATCTATTTCCGTATTGCTGACTGAAATAGAACTGCTTCATCAGGATGTTATCCAGATAAACGATGATCTCGAGCGGATGGCTGACCTAAAAGAGCAGGTCGAAGAACTTCGGGCACAGGCCGAACAATGGGAGGAAAAGAGCGAAGAATATGCGAGCCTCGGCGTTCGCGGTCTCGGAGTTTCCCAGGGAACCAAGGGGTCATCTGATTTCCATATTCCGGATTTCAAACTCTCCGGTTTCGTGGATGGAAGTTATGATTATGACCTGCGCTCGACCGAAAACTCGTTTGGTTTCGACCAGATGGAAGTTAACGTGGAGAAGGTTGTAAACGAAGTTGGTTCTCTGCGAGCCGATGTTGAATGGGTAAACGATGGAACCGGCGGTTTTGACCTTGATGTTGAGCAGGGTTATGTAACATTTAATCCCCGCTTCATTAACCCGTTGAACCTGAGCTTTGGTAAGTTTAACGCGCCCATGGGATTTGAGGGAGTAGACGCTCCTGAGCTGTATCAGTATTCAAAGGCGATGGTTTCTGAATATGGGATGCCCACCAATCTTACCGGGGCCATGCTTTCGGCGAATCTTTTCTGGGGATTTGATATGTCCGTTTACCTTTGCAACGGCTGGGACCAGAATGTGGATGTAAACACCAGCAAGACCATAGGCGGCCGTTTGGGCTATGACTTTAACGAATGGTTCAATACCGGGATTTCGGTAATCCACGGCGCCCAGAGCAGTGGCGGCGATGACAAGGTAACCGTATATGACTGGGACATGACCTTCAACCCAGTTTCCTGGTGGACGGTTGGCGGGCAGGTGAATTATGGTACCAGCAATGTTTCCTACGATTCCCGCTTAAGCCGTCAGCAGGCCGCCCTTTCGCTGGGAAGGTCGGATATCGACTGGAGCCCGGTTTCGGCGCAAATTGACCAGAACAACGCTGTTACCGAAGACCAGTATACACATACATTTAATCCCATTTCTTCATCAGCCGAAGACCTGCTTTATACCGGCGACACCGATGGTGAATGGTTCGGATTTTTGATAATGAACCACTGGGATTATAATAGCTGGGGCGGAGTTACTTTGCGTTACGATTACTTCGATGATAAGGATTATTCCCGTCTCGCCTATTGGGTAATTGAGAATCATGAGATAGGCGAACATGTTGGCCGCGACCTTGGTTTGAACAGCCTTAAACGGCAGGCGTTTGTGGTTGCGCCGACATTTGAGATCGGCAAGGGAATGTCCGCGCTGGTGGAATTCCGTTATGATGTTGCTGACCAGAAAGTATTCTCCGACAAGGACGGGGATCTTTCGAAGACATCCACCGGTATAGCTTATGAAATGATCTATTCGTTCTAAGCTATTGAAAGCATTTGGATTATTCTAAATGGTTAGGGTGGAGCAGGGAGGCAGTGGAATAAAACAAACCCTGCGTGAGGGTTATAACAGATAAATTTATGGCAGGCGAGGGGAAAAGCGATCTTGCTGTAAAAAGGATAAAAAAGAACCGGGATTGGATTACCGTCCCGGTTCTTGTTTTTCAAAACAATGAAATTGAATTGCTCGTTGGCGGAGAAAGTTCACTAATTTTGTTATACTTATAAATAATGATAAAAAGCGGGTCAAGAGTTGAAGAATTATCAAAAAACTCCGATAAAGCTCATAAGGCATTTGTTTAGGCTAATTGATATAATAATCGCCGCGGAATAGAGAGCGATAACGATATTCGAAGAGGATGGGATTAGGAGACTAAAATATTAAATTTGGTGGTTGCGATATGCCTGGTACGGTCCAAAGAACAGAGGAAATAGTAAGAGAGGACTTCATATTACGGGTTACCGAGGATAAGATGCAGGTCCTTTTATCTTGTGAACCCGAGGTAGCCGCAAGCGAAGGGTTCGCGGGTAAGCTTCAAGAGAAGCTTGATCAGGCCGGTATTAAAGTTGAAATGGACGGCAAGCGTCTTAAGAAAATAATTGACCTTGCGGTTAAAGAAAAAAGGGCGGTGATTGATGTACCAATAGTGAAAGGAAAACCTCCGGTTCAGCCTGAAGACGGAAGGCTTGAATGGACCGGAGATTATTTTTCTGAAGGGTATTATGTCGATCCTGATACCGGGATAATCGACTATAAGGAGAAGGTCGGCGCGCCCGCAGTAGAAGAAGGCCAACTGTTGGTAAAGGTTTTTCCGCCGGTACCCGGAGAGGATGGTATAGACATATATGGCAAAAGGATAAGCGTTCCCAAACCCAAACCGGCGAAGATACGTCCGGGTCCGAATGCCATAAAAGATGATGAGCAGGGAGGTTTGGTAGCCAAGTGCCCCGGCAGGGTAAAATTGAACGGCGATGTGCTCGATGTGGAGAATGTTTATAATATCAGTGGAGATGTCGGCAATGAGACGGGCAATATCAAGCATAACGGCCAGGTGATAATTCAGGGCGATATAGAGGCGAACTTCAAGGTTGACGTGCAGGGGGATGTTGAGGTTCGGGGGATAATTTACGCGTGTGATCTGAAGTGTACCGGAAATCTGACCGCCCATGAAGGGATTAACCAGGATCCGGAGAAGAAGGTAATAGTAAAGGGAGATATTGTAGCTAAGTATATCAACAACGCCAGTATAGAGTGTGAATCGCTGGTGGTCGCGAAAAACGAGATATTCCAGTCCAATATAAAAACCAGCGGCGAGGTGAACTGTTCTGACGGGCGTATCCTCGGCGGCGAGGTGGTCGCGGCACGCGGAATAGTCGCCGGGGAAGTCGGTTCGAAGTCAAACGCGGCGACATCGTTAACTGTTGGCGTAGACTACCGGAAGCTGGAAAAAGCCAAGGAGAACAAGGAAACAATTAGCGCCATAAAGGACGCGATGAAGAAGCTTGAGACCGGGAAAAAACAGCTTTTACAGAACGTAATTCAAATGACGGCTAAACATAAGGAAGTTTTAACCGAAATAGATTATAAATTCAATGAGCTTCAGGGACAATTGACGGAATTGGAAGAGGAAAATAAAGAGATAGCTTCGGTGTTAAAGAGTTGCCGGGACGCGAAGATAAAGATACTGAAGATGGTTTATCCTGGGGTAGTATTGAGGATAAGCAACGCGAAGTATACGGTTAACACGGCTTTGGCGGGGCCGCTGGAAGCCTCACTTGAGAAGAGTTCCGGTAAGGTTGTTCTGACATCATAACTTATGCAGGGGTAGAATACCGATGAAAGCCGAACACATAAATCCATTTATCAACTCTGTATCAGAAGTATTTAAGAGTATGCTCAACTGCGATGTTAAAGTAGGCAAGGTGGAGATTTCGGAGCCGAAAGACTGCGATGAGGAGCAGTATATAATTGGAATGATCGGGATGTCCGGGACGGCCAGGGGTGTTATCTCGATGAAGTTCCCGGAAGAAACGGCCAAAAAAGCAGTGGGGAAATTTGTCGGTCTGGAGTTTGAGACGGTAGATTCCGAGGTTATTGACGGGATCGGAGAGCTTATAAATATAGTAGCGGGTAACGCCAAGACCAAATTTCAGGGGCATTCAATATCGCTAAGTTTACCGACAGTAGTGAAGGGGAGTGTTTATAAGTTAAAAAACCTCGGCAAATTGGTGTGGCTGTCGGTACCGTTTAGCAGTGAAGTGGGAAGTTTCAGCATTGAAGTCAGTTTCAAACCAGTCGAGGATCCGGTGAAGGAGGTTGAAAATGCAAGTGTTAGTCGTTGATGACTCTCAGATAATGCGTAAGATAGTAACGGGCGCCTTGAACAAGGTGGGTATCACAGATACTCTCGACGCTTGCGATGGTAAGGAAGCAGTTCAAATAGTTTCGCAAAATCCGGATATCGGTCTGGTTTTGATGGATTGGAATATGCCCAATATGACGGGGCTCGAAGCCATCAAGAAGATTCGCGCGAGTAAAAACGAAGTTCCCATAATCATGTGTACCACCGAGGGGGAAAAGGAAAAGGTATTGGAAGCCCTGAAATCGGGAGCCAACGATTACCTGGTTAAACCTTTCAGCCCCAAGGACATTCAGGCCAAACTGGAAAAATACGTCAAGTAACACCAACAGTAATGTTATCCCGAGAAGGGTGCATTGGATACTACAAAAGAACATAATGGGGCAACTTTAATATTGCAGGCGAAGCCGATGCAGAGATCTACATTTAATAAAATCAGGAACCTGATTTACGATATAAGTGGTATTTCGCTGAGCGAAGACAAGTACGCGTTGGTCAATGCCAGAGTGGCCAAGAGAATGCGTGTTTTGGAAATAGCCGACCATAAAAATTATCTTGAATATGTCATCTCTGATGACAGCGGTATAGAACTTCAGCATTTGATGGATGTAATCTCGACCAACGTAACCAGTTTTTACCGTGAAGCCGACCATTTCGATTATCTCCGTTCGGCTTTGAAGCAGTGGACAGAGTCCGGTTTAAGGCGGTTGAGGATATGGTCGGCGGCGAGTTCCACCGGGGAAGAGCCATATACTATTGCCATAGAGGTAAGGGAATTGATTGGCCAGCGCCCGATGGATGTAAAGATACTGGCGACCGATATATCCAGCGCGGTGATAAAGAAGGCGATAAAGGGAGAGTATGAGGAAGAGAAGGTCGCCCCGATATCGAGGGGAGTCAGGGCGAAATATTTTACTATGGTAAAAACGCATAATGGCGCGCTCTACAGGGCGAAAGACGAATTGAAGCGGATGTTGAGTTTCAGGATGTTCAACCTTACTCATCAGCCTTTTCCTTTAAGGGGACCGCTGGATGTTATTTTTTGCAGGAACGTGATGATATATTTCGACCGCGACCTGCGGGCGCGTCTTGTGAAGGAGTTTCACAGGCTTTTAAAGCCCAAGGGTTATCTGTTCGTGGGGCACGCGGAGAGCATAGCTGGTATGTCCGAGGGGTTCAAGGTGGTTAAACCGTCAATCTATATAAAGGAAAAATAAATGGCTGTTGTCGTTGTTGGAATATCGGATATTAAGATTTCAGATAAACCCGATGATACTCTGATAACGTATTCATTGGGTTCATGCATCGGGGTTACGATGTTTGATCCGGTGATGAAGGTGGGCGGTATGATACACTACATGCTCCCGCTTTCAAAAATATCTCCGGACAAAGCCAAGACCAAGCCGGCAATGTTCGCTGACACCGGTATAACCCAGTTGCTCAACAAGCTTTATAAAATGGGGGCGGTCAAAAAACGTTTAATTGTCAAGGCCGCGGGCGGTTCGGAGTTGTTGGATCAGAACAAGGTTTTCAACATAGGAGAACGTAATTTTTTGATATTGAGAAAACTGATGTGGAAAAACAATATCTTGATAAAAGCGAGTGATGTCGGCGGCAATATATCCCGAACGATGAAGATGGAAGTTTCTACCGGCAAGGTACTTATAAAATCGTCAGGAAGGGAGTTCGAGCTATGAGCACAGAAGAAATAAAACAGCAGGTTTTATCTCGAATATCCACTTTCCCGACTATACCGGTTATGGTTAGCAAACTAATGGGCCTGCTGGATGAAAAAGATACATCTTTTTCCCGAATTGCCGATGTAATAAAATATGACCCGGCGTTGACCGCCAATGTACTCAAGGCGGCGAATTCATCGTACATGGGTTTCACCCGGAAGGTGAATTCGCTGACCGAGGCGAGTATCAGGCTGGGCACCAAGTGGATATTTAAAATAGCGGTTTCGTCGCTTATCGGTTCGCAGCTAAAGCGTCCGGTGGCGGGTTATGATTTAACGGCCGAACAGCTCTGGAAGCATTCGATGGCCACCGCGTTGACCACCGAGCATCTTTGCAATATAGTCAAGGTGCCGGATAAATGGTTGATATTTACGGCGGCGTTGATTCACGATATGGGTAAGATACTGATGGGAGATTTAATATCGGACTCGTTCGAAAAGGTCCAGAATTTCGCCGACAGCGACCACATATCGTTCCAGGAAGCGGAGAAAAGGCTGTTCGGCATGAACCATGCCGAGATAGGCGCGCTGGTAGCCGAGAAATGGGATTTTCCGGAGGAAATAGTGCGGTGTATAAGATGGCACCACGAACCGGAAGGAGCCGATGAGATAACCCAGTCGATAGATGTTGTCCATATCGCGGACGCGTTATGCCTGATGCAGGGTTATGGAAATGGACGTGAAGAACTTCGATATCATCCCAACGAAGGATCGATTTCGCGATTGAAGATAACATCGTCGGACCTGGAATTGGTGTCGACGAGAGTGTTAAGCTCCCTTGAGGAGCTGGAAAATATGCTCGAGGAAGAGAAGAATGCGGAAGAAAACATGGGGCCTGACAATAAACCGGTTGGAAGGTGGTGAGATATGGCGTTCTCAATATTGGTAGTAGATGATTCCAAGACAATCCGTTCAATTATCGTTAAGACCCTGAAGCTGAGTCGTCTGGATATAGGAGAGATTTACGAGGCGGCCAACGGCAAAGAAGCGCTTCAGGTTCTGCAAGATAACTGGATCGATCTTGTGCTTTCTGATTTGAATATGCCGGAGATGAACGGGCTCGAATTAGTAGATAAGATGACCAGCGATGATATGCTGAAATCTATTCCGGTGGTTATTATTTCCACTGATGGCAGTACGACGAGGATAGAGGAGTTGAAGGCGAAGGGTATCAAAGAATACATCAGGAAACCATTTACTCCGGAGGCTGTAGGAGAAATTATCGATAAAGTGATGGGAGTCATTAATGAAAGAAAAGAATGACATGAAGTATAAGGACGCGCTCGATGAAATAGTATGCCAGGTAATGGAACAAACCGCCTTCGTCTTTCCGGAACCGGCGGATCTCTCCGAGGGCGTTTCGCTTGATGAGCATGAGATGCTTATAGCCACATTGGCATTCAATGGCGATCGTGACGGTGAGGTTTCATTAATAGCGCCCGTGAATTTTTGCATGGAGCTGTCGGCAAACCTGTTGGGTAAGGATATAGATGAAACCTGTACGCCCGAGGAATATTCAGATGCCGCCAAGGAGATGTTGAATATTATTACCGGCCAACTGCTGACCAAGGTTTTTGGAGAAGAAGCGGTTTTTAATTTGACCGCTCCGGTAACCAAAAGTCTTACAGGCGAAGAAATGTATTCATTGATCGAGAACAACGTTTATTCGTTCAATATGGCGGATGAACATCCGGTACTGGTAACCTTAACGTTAAAAGAAAAAGCGCATGAGCATTAAAGTCCTGGTAGTCGACGATTCAGCTATAGTACGAAAAATATTTTCCAGTGAACTTTCCCGCGACCCGGAGATAGAGGTTATAGGCACCGCGCCTGATCCATATATCGCCAGGGATAAAATTGTTAAGCTTAAACCGGACGTGGTTACGCTCGACGTGGAGATGCCCCGTATGGACGGTATTACGTTTTTGCGGAGGCTGATGAAGCACTACCCGATGCCGGCGGTAGTTGTTTCTTCTCTGACCACTAAAGGCGGCGAGCTGGCTATGGAAGCTCTGGACGCCGGGGCTGTGGATGTAATGTGCAAACCGGGCGCGGCATATACTGTCGGTGATATGTCCGTTGAATTAATCGAGAAGATAAAGGCGGCATCAAGGGTTGATGTTTCCCGCCATAAACCGGAAGTTAAGGCTAAAGCGGTTAAACCTTCAAAAAGGTTATCGCTCACAAAAACCACTAATAAGGTTATCGCTATCGGCGCGTCCACCGGCGGAACGCAGGCTCTCCAGAAGCTACTGCAGGTACTGCCCGGAAACACTCCCGGAATCGCCGTTGTCCAGCATATGCCTGAAAACTTTACCAAGTCCTTCGCCAACCGGCTGAACGACCTGTGCGAGATGGAGGTTTTCGAGGCCAGGGATGGGGATACATTGATACCCGGCCGGGTATTGATAGCTCCCGGAAATTACCACATGGTATTGAACCGTTCAGGAGCCAACTACTATGTAAGTGTCCGCCGCGGCCCGCTTGTCAACCGTCACCGGCCGTCTGTCGAAGTGCTTTTTAAATCTGTGGCCGAGTACGCGGGGAGCAACGCTATCGGGATAATCCTGACCGGTATGGGCGCCGATGGAGCCGACGGTATGAAACAGATGAAAGACAGCGGCGCGTTCAATATTGCCCAGGATGAGGCATCCAGCGTGGTCTTCGGAATGCCCCGGGAGGCGATCAACAGGGGCGGCGTGGATGTGGTCAAACCGATAGACAAAATTGCCTCGGAATTGCTGTCGCATATCTGATAACATCCCGGTTATTTAATTCTCGCGGAACAAGATAATTATAGAACCCGTTTAAATTTTTATTGACTATTATAGAGTTAATGGTTATAATGCAAACGATTTGCGTTTATTGAATGTTTATGATCAGGTTAAGATTTAGAAAAATTATACTCCCGGCGGTTTTAGGCTTCATTATAATCGCCATTTCCTTTATAGGAGCTGAACATCACCATGAGGACGGTTTATGTCACCATGGATGTTTGACCTGCGATTTCTTCCTGGCCCTCGGCGCTACCCTGGTGATGGTAGCTTTTACTTTAACTTTACTTACCGAGGCGTGGTACGCGGCTCCCCTGCCTTTGATGAGTATTAAAGGCCGCCTTTTTTACCGTGCCCGGCAAACCCGTTCTCCGCCTATAGTTTCATTTTAGGCTTTTATCCCTGTTTACATTGATATTTGAAAGCGGCAGCGTTTTCGAAGAGTTTAATTTCAATCATGGAGAATTTGATGTTTAGAAGAAAAATAATTTATATAATTGGTTTGATTTCGCTTTTGGCATATAGCGGCTGTACTGACAGCAGTGATCCAGTAACTCCCCAGGAAGAGCATTACGAGGCGGTGGGACTGGTTATATACAGTTCCGGGGTTCCTGTATTGGATTATTACGGCCCCGACTACAATGCGGGCGATGATGTCGCTTACCTGGATACTCTTGAAATCAGCCAGGGTTTAAATCCGCATTGGGATTTACAGTTCTATGCTGAAGATGGTTCCCTGCAGGACCCGCCAGATGATGCAGACAAGAGCTTCGGAGCAGAGTTTGCCGACCCTTCGATAGCAGAATTGTGGTGGCATGAAGGAGAAGAGGGAGAGTTTGCATTCCATATACGCGGCTTGAGGGCGGGGCAGACCACGGCGGAGTTCAAGGTGTATCATAACGACCATGCCGATTTTTCGACATTGCCCATACCATTGGTAGTGGACACCACGGTTCTGCATGACGCGCCCATCGGGGTAAACCTGTACGACGAAGAGAGCGATTCGCTTCTGGCAACCGCTTATCTTGAGGATAGTAATATAGTTACAGGTTCGCTGATGGTTACCGCCAACGAGGAGACAGACCATATTGTTGCGCAGTTTTTCGATCAATATGGAGTTGAATTCTGGCCCGGCGTGCCGCCTCATTCGCTGGTGGTGGAAAGCAGTGATACAACAATCGCGGCTGTAACCGGCCAGCAACCCGATGAACCATGGGCATTCAAACTCCAGGGCAATTCATCCGGGAATTGCGAAATTACTGTTTACATTTACCACGATGGTAGCGTGGGGAAAACATTTAC
>WJIJ01000014.1 GCA_014730345.1 Candidatus Zixiibacteriota bacterium
CAGAACCCGGGTCAAGATAACTCATTCGGTCTATTTTAGCAATGTCATTCTCCGGATGAGCTCGAATTTCTCGCCGCTGAGGCGGTAGAAATAAATTCCGGAAGCGACCTCATTACCGCTGTTATCGGTGCCGTCCCATAAAAGCATGTGGTCGCCCAGCGGTAATTTGCCGGAGAACAAGGTCCTTATTTCCTGTCCCATCAGGTTGTATATGCCCATCTCAACTTCTCCCGCTCTTGGAAGACGGAAGCGGATGTTTGTGCTGGCATTGAAAGGATTGGGATGGCTTTGGTAGAGACGGTAGCCATCGGGAAGAGGAGTATTGTTTTCCGGAACCGATGTGGGAGTCAATCCGAAAAAATCGCGTATGGGGGTGAGAACAAAATCCTCGCGGGTATCGAAACCGGGGTGATTCTCGATCATCGCCGGATCGCTTACGATAACATAAGCTTTATATCCGTATTCGGGATGGATACCACTTACGCCATCGTGACGGGTCCAGGGAAAAAATGAATAAACTATAAGGTTTTCCCAGCCTGAACCGAATCCAGAAGGGCAAATGGAACCCGAGTTGAAATTGGAATCTGATTCGGAGTAACTAAATCGTTTTCCCTCCATGAACCCTGAGAGCCCTCGAATGCTATCCGATGGATATGTTGTACAAGGCGCATGGCCCACCCCCAACCAGGTATGAGGTGGCAGGTTAAGCAGTCTGACGAAGCCAATTACAAACATGTCAATCCCCGACCTTCCGCATTCCCTGATTAGCTCCAACTGGGGATCATCCTCATCCAAATAAAGACTATCCCAAGTCCAATGCCCATGACCGGCTAATCCGAAATTTGCTATCAATAAGGACATATCATCGGGAATTGCTATAACCGTATCCGAATAGCCCACCGAATACCCGTTCTCCTCAAGGATAGAATGCATAACCCTTCCCGCTTCCATCCGGTCGGAGACGAAATCAACTATCTCTATCGTCGCCGTATAACCAACACTTGAGAAAAGGAACAACCCTAAGCAAAAAGCCCCGATTATTACTACATTCAGTTTATTGAATTTACACATGCTAAACTCCAACACCTATTTTATTAAAACCAACTTTTTCGAATCACTAAAACCGCCCTGTGATTAAACGGTATGGCGGCATTAATATTTGTGCAGGGAAGCATCGGCAAACCGAGAGAATCCTCCGTCAACGCGATATACTGATGTTCAGCGGGGCATCCTGTCAAGGAGAGTATTATATAATTTTCGCCCGCAATTTGTACAGTATCAACAAAGACGCTGTCGGGATTGAAATTGTACCGGTATGAAACCAGCTCTCCGTAACTTATGCTATGATATAATAATATGGCACCAAATGTAAGCCAAATCAATAAGTTGTGTGGACGAAACATGTTATGGCCATCCTTTCGATAAATTCATATACTTACAGCGCATAGCGCCTCCACGAATTTGGTAAATTAATTGTCAAATAATATGAGAATACATATTACAGGGGGAAAAAGAGGCGGCGCTCGGGAATTGGCAAAGCTCTCCCCCCCCGAATAAAGGATATTAGCTGAATTTTGGCTTTCACGTTTCTCATGGCTCCAGCCCCCGCCTTTTGGCTAAACAATCATAAGCCGGGTAATAAAATCCGTCAAGAGAAAACTTTTCCAGACTATCATGCGCCCAAAAAAATATAGGGACTTGAAATGTCTGTTTTATGTTAGCGGAAATGGCATAAGTAGTCAGTAAAAGGATTTGCCATTAATAACTAATTCATTTACCGAAGGATGTTAGATATTAAGGACGGAATAAAATCGTCCTACTACTAATAATGCTTTAGATACAAAATCAGCAAAATTTGTCCAGTATTAAATTTTAGCGGACAAATTTTTAAGAGGTTTCTGGTATAAAAACCGCGATGAAATATAAATGATTGTCGGATATGATTTTAGCCGGAATGACAGTGATGAATTATATTTATGAGAGACCGAATGCCTATGACTCCAGTATCTTCAGCAAAGTAATCTCGAAATTCAATGTTTTTCCGGCGAGCGGATGGTTGGCATCGAGGGTGACCGAATCGCCTTCCGCTTCAACAACTTCGGCGTTGATAACCCGGTTCTGGGGCCCGCGGAGCTGGACCATTGTGCCTACCTCAGGCCTTTCTTCAACAGGCATATCCGCCACCGATTTTTTGAAAAACATGTCTTCCCTGCGCTCGCCGTACGCCTCTTCCGGCGATATGGTAATGCTCTTGGTTTCGCCGACAGCCATGCCCACTATCGCCTGGTCAAATCCCGGTATTGCTTCACCGGCGCCGAGGGTGAATTCAAACGGTTGTTCCGTCCTTGAAGAATCGAACACGGAACCGTCATCGAGAGTACCTACGTATCTCATCTGCACCCGGTCGCCTTCTTGGGCCTGCTGTTTGCCCCCGCATCCAATCATCATCAAAGATATCACGAATAATATAAGACCAATTTTCGAATAATTTCTCATCTGGAAATATCCTTTTTTAAATTAAAGATTAACCTATAATCGGGTAATTATATAACCTTAATCCTGCCCATACAAGTTAATTATCTGGAAAATATAGGTTTATTAAGTAATTGCGTGTGAACTCAGTCCTTCATTCCGTAAATCGCGCATCCCAGCGCTCCGATTATTTGGGGGTCATCGGGGACATGTAAATCGGCACCTGATGATTTTTGAAGCAAATCGCGAATACACTTATTATAGGCTACTCCTCCCGCGAAAAGCACATCTTCGCGTACATTTATCCTCCGAAGCATTCCCATGAGCCGGTTTACTATGGCCTGGTGAATGCCCAGGGCCACATCCTCGCGCTTCGCGCCCCGGGATACCAGCGAAATGACCTCTGATTCGGCGAAAACGGTGCATAGACTGCTTATTTTCTCCGTCTTCTCAGCCGTAAGCGCCAGGGAATCAAAATCATCGAGACGGGAACCGAGAGCCATCGCCATAATCTCCAGCGAGCGCCCCGTTCCCGCGGAGCATTTATCGTTCATTTCGAACTTGATAACTCTCCCGTTTTCATCGAGGGAAATAGCCTTGATGTCCTGCCCGCCGATATCAACTATTGTGCGGCACGAGGGCAGAAGCTCCCTCGCGCCTATAGCGAATGCCTTTATCTCGCTGATAATATCACATGAAAGCCGGTCGCCCAAAAGATGCCTTCCGTAGCCGGTGGCGGTTAGAACATCGTAGTCGATTCCATCAAGCATCTCCCCGCAAATCTCCAGCGGATTGAAGGAGTTCTCACTCTTTCGGGATATTACCGCCTTTCCGTTTTCCACCACCGCCAATTTAACGGTGCGTGAACCGACATCTATTCCAGCGCTACGCATATCCTAACCCTTCAGCCTTTCCACGAACGCTTCCACGCGGGTGCGCAACTGCCCCGCGTCCTCCTGGCTGTAGTCGGTTTCTATACGCATAACCGGAATCCCCTTATCCTCCAGGGTTGATTCCACCGGACCGCTTTCTATCTGGTATGGCTGACAGAACTGCAGGCTGTAATGGATCACGCCGTCCGCCCGGTATTTATCGTACATTTCCAGTATGTGCTCGGTTCGGGATTGGTTGGGTGTGAATATAGCGCAGTCTATATTGAAATACCGGTCCACTATATTGTCCATTAAATCATCTACTGTGCTTCCCTCGCTGTCGGTCAAAAAGCGGGTGCCTCGTTCACCAACACACGATTCCTCACCGACTATCGCCGCGTTGTTGGTTTCAATAATCCATGGGAGTTTCCAGTTGGGCACCGCCATGGGACATCCGGAAATGAGTATCCTCGGGGTTTTCTCGGCAGAAACGCCTTTTTTCTCCTTAATCCTTTCTTCCAGTTCATCCGCTATCTTATTTACCGACTCCGTGAACCGTTGGGGGTCGTCATAGAAATATACCTGGTTAATTAATAGAGCATCCATTCCCGAAATAGGCACAGGATCGGCATTGCGAAGCTCTGAAATACGGTGTACCGCCCGCCGTTTGGCATTGACCGTTTCAATCCCCTTACGCAGGTCGTCAACGGTGATCCTCCTGCCGGATAATTGCTCGAGTTTTTCCTTGAATTTGAGATATTCAGAGCGGAGCAACTCCTTGCCGCTGTCGCTTTTCATCTGGGGTATATCCATAACATAAAGATCTTTAACTACATCCTTGAACACTTCATAGGATTTCTTTTTGCCATCGCAGGTGTTCTCGCCTACAATCATGTCGCTGGCTTCCATGTAAGGGCATACCTTAGTCATTCCGAAACCGAATGCCGATTTTATCAACGCGCATGTATTCCGGGGCAGTACCTTTTCGGCTTCGGCGAACCCGAACTCGGCGCCGGTACATAATCCCACCGAAATCCCATCGATTGCCAGTATCAATTCCTCGGGTACGAAAACGCAAAAGGACCCGATAACTTTTCGTCCCTGCTTTTGAGCATCAATCAACTCCTTGACCCGCAGACCATGCACTTCGCTCATTACGAAGTCGAAATATTGCATCCCTTGCGGACGGTTCTCCTGCGAGAGGTATATATCCTGATATCCCTTTCCCAGCGCTTCGAGAAGTGCGTCGTGAGCTTCAAGGTCCAACCCAAGGTCGGTCCACATCTGGCGGTATTCTTCGGACATAATTTTCTCCTTTTTGTAAATCTATTATCATCAGCAAATACCCGGCATGTACATAAACGGCGGTATTACAGAACTTAAGTTGATAGCTGTCAAATGGTTAAGCCGCGTAAATCAGTCGCTTGCCGGCACGGACAAAATTATATTGTTGTTCACGTATACTTGGTTTTGGATGGCGGGATTTGGGTGGCGTGTCTTGTTTTCATTTGAAAATTAACTCAAAAAACCATTCAAGGTAAGATATAAAACCAAGAATAATAGTCAAGAAATATTTGGTTGTGATATGATAAAAAGCCGGAATCATGCTGATTCCGGCCCTTAAACGCGCGAAAACTAATTAAAATGCCATTTCCGGTTTCCATTCCTTCCAGACTTTGCCTACGAGGTCCGGTCCCGGCTTCAGTGTGCGCCTTCCCGGCTGCCATCCTGAAGGGGTTGCTTCTCCGGTTTCCCGGACATGCTGGAACGCCTGAACCTGCCGAATTAACTCGGACACATTGCGTCCCACCGGCGGGGTTAATACCTCCATCGCCTGGATAATTCCATCCGGATCGATAAGGAACCGCCCGCGTATATCTACACCGGCCATTTCATCATAAACGCCGTACACCTTGCCTATGCGTCCTCCGGCATCGGAGAGCATGGGGAAGGGCACTCCGCCGTCGACCATCTTCGATAATTCATCGGCCTGCCATATCTTGTGGGTGAAATGGCTGTCGGTGCTCATAGCTAATACTTCCACTCCGAGGGACTTGAGTTCATCATACTTCGTCGCAACTGCGGCGAGTTCTGTCGGTCAGACGAAAGTGAAATCGCCGGGGTAGAAACAAAGGCTTATCCATTTCCCTTTATAGTCGGAAAGCTTTATGTTTTTGAAATCTCCATCTACGTATGCGTTCGCCTCGAAATCAGGCGCCTGCCCGCCTACTCTTGCTAACATTTTAATTTCCTCCTTCTCGGATGTTTGTTCCTCGCTCTGAGGTTCTTCAGTTTGCATAACCGGGCCTCCCGCCGGTTCTACACATGATTTCCCTTTTTTTTCTGGCATCTTGCCTCCGCGCTGTTATGTTTATAGTTTTTTACAAATTCTCCAAGCGCTAAAACCCTGACCCTTATGGTCGGATATGCGTTGATTATCAACGACTTATGCTTAACCTGATATAATTATATATTTTAATAATTGTTCCCGCTATTAAAATATTAGGGATTATTACTATTATTGTTCAAATCCCCAAAAATTAATTGAAAAAAATTACTTGCCGATGCAGAAGTTATCGAATATGGAGTTGAGAATTTCCTCTGTGGTAACCTCGCCTGTAATTTCCCCGAGATGGTTCAATGCCAAGCGCAGGTTTTCCGCCAGTATCTCCCTGCCGCCGGAACTGCTGAGAGCATTTTCAAGTTCCTCAACCGCCCTTCGCAGGCAGTTGTAATGCCTCCGGTTGGTTATCAAAATTTCCCGGTTTATGATATCATCCGATGCTAACGCGCGTTCATAGACGGCATTCAACAATCTGTCCACATTCTCACCGGTCAGCGCCGAGATGGAAATCTCGATTTCCCGGGGGGGATTATTCACCAGCCGTTCCCATTCGGAGTCTTTATACAAATCCTTCTTATTCATCACCATGATTTTCTCGTTTTCCCCAACCGTATCAAGCACAATACGGTCGTCATCCCCGAACCCGGTTACCGGATCGAAAAGTACGATTGTCAAATCGGATGCTGAGATAATATCCCTCGCCCGCCGTATTCCCTCCTCTTCGATACTCTCTACGCCTTCCCGGAAGCCGGCGGTGTCGGTAAAGTGAACTTCCATCCCGTTTATACTGACGCTTTCCGATATACTGTCCCGGGTTGTACCGGGAATTTCGGTTACGATGGCGCGGTCGCTACCCAGTATAGTATTTAAAAGCGATGATTTGCCGACATTGACCTTGCCGGTGATGGCCACCCGGAACCCTTCGTTGAGAATCCTTCCCGCATGATATCCGCGGGAGAGATTTTCGAGATTGGAGCTAAGTTCCCGCACGCGGTTTTTTATTTCCTCATCGGGTGAAAGTACTATATCTTCCTCGGCGAAATCGATACCGAGTTCGGTTAACGATAGTAATTCTTTAAGTTCATCTATTCCCGCGTTGACGCGGTCGTATAATTTACCCGATAGCTGTTCGAGGGCGGCATTGTACGCCTTGTCAGCGCGGGCGGATACCATATCCATCACCGCCTCCGCCCGGGTGAGGTCAATGCGGTTGTTCAAAAAAGCCCGCAGTGTAAACTCGCCCCGCTCCGCTTCCCTTATTCCCAGCTTGATAAATTCACCAAGTATTTTCCTGCTGGAGAGGTAGCCGCCATGGCAGATAATTTCAACAGTATCCTCCCCGGTGTATGAGTTAGGGGAGCGCATCACTACAGCCACGACTTCGTCGAGAAATTCCCCGCTGGTTGAATACAGCCTGCCGTAACGGGCATTTCCGCCTTTTAGTTTAACTAATGTTGATTTACCATGCCATAACTTGTGCACAACCTCAACCGCTCTGGCCCCGGATAGCCTGACAATCGCCAGCGCCCCTTCGCCGGGAGGGGTGGCGATTGCTGTTATGGTATCGTTCATACTGAAATCACGCATGATGATAATGTAAATTAAGGGTTATAAATGGGCAAGGATTTAGATAAAGACAGAGCCGCGAGTTTTAACCTATAAACGCTGTTAAGAAACTCCCATGGATTTGTTTGTCGCACAAAAAATCTTTTTCCGGCTCGGTAATAACGGGCAATAAAAAACCGGGGATACCTGCCAAGCAGTATTCCCCGGCTTTCGAAAGCGAATCTATATAAACTATTTCAACAAGGTCATCTTCCGGGACTTCACGAAATCGCCGGCTTTCATTACATAGAAATAGATGCCCGATGAGTAATCGGCTCCGTCGAAATCAAAATCGTATGTTCCCATGGCCAACTCACGGTCAACCAGCGTGGAGATTTCCTGTCCCATAAGGTTGTAAACCTTAATGGTTACGTGTTCCTTCTCAGGGAGGGCAACATGAATCTTGGTGCTGGGATTGAACGGGTTCGGGTAGTTCTGGAATAACTCGAAATTATGAGGCACAAGCACGATGTTATCATCGTCCTCGGGAACATCGGTCATCGGCGGAATTTGGCTTCCGAGATAGATATCATGACTGCCGCCGAAGATTCGATTGGAATTGAATACCATCTTATCGTCATCGACCGGGCACCAATGCGCTCCGCCGTCGTTGTTGGTATTATCGGTTAATCGCACCAATCCCTGCGCTTCGCCTCTGCTGTCGATGTAATACAGGTCATAATTGCCGTCACGGTCAGAATGGAACGCGATGAACCTGCCGTCGGGAGAATACGACGGGCCGCGATTATAAACGCCTTCCGCTGTTTCGGTCAACCGCTCGATTCCAAAATCCTCACCGCGGGCATCCATACTGAAAATCTCGAAATTCTCATGGCGGAATGAGCTGAAAGCTATTGTCAAACCATCAGGAGAGAATACCGGAGTGTCGTCGTAATAACCGTTGAATGTGAGACGCACTATCGAGCTTTCGCCGGTGTCGTCCTCCATTTTGTAAATCTCCGTACGGTTTGAACCGCGCAGGCTCTGGAATGTAATCCATTCGCCATCCCATGAATAAGACGCGTAGTCATCCGATGATACGGTGGTTAACTGCCTGCCGGTTCCGTTGGGAACAGCCTCAACTTTGAATATTCCGCCGCCATTGTCAAACGCGGTATAGCATACTGAATCGGATGTGGGGTCGAAAACAGGGTTGCGCGCCAGGAAAGCATCGAAAGTAATCTGTTGAAGGTTATGGTCCTCTCCTGTGGAATCCATGGTCCAGACCTGGTTGCCGCCGTTACGCGCGGCTACGAACACTATCTTGCTGCCGTCGCCAGACCATCTTGCCGTACCTTCCCAACTGCTGTGCGTAGTCAGGCGGGTTATATTCATCGGGTCGGCATTGGCTGACGCCGGAATCAGAAGAAACAGGGCTAAGCCCAGTAATAAATATTTGTACATTGTACCACCTCGTTGAAATGGAAGATTCTATACAATTTAATCCAATATAAGAAATTTTAAGAAATTGTCAATAATTACATCGGCAATTCACGAAATACTAACGCAATATGCGTTCCCGGTTACGGTTTTTGTAACTATATGCGCAGTAACCCATAACAGGCAATCACGGTTAGCGCGAATACGCATTAAAATGCATCTGTATGTAGGAGTTTGCTATTTATTGGGGAGGTTAATCCACAACCGTGAAAATCCCCTCTATCCATTGCCGGGACTCGGGATGAAAATACGGAGCTTCTATCAACTGCTTGATCCTCTCAGGATCGGTCAGGGAAGGGTCATACTTGATAAGGCATTTCTTGGTTGAAGCATAGGTTTCTATCGATGCTATCCCCCCGCTGTCTTTTATACGCGAGATGAAAAACTGCGATGTCCCCCGGCATTTCACCCCCTTCACCTTCCATTCCAAAGATTTTAAATTGCCGTTATTAACCAGCTCCGGATTCGC
The DNA here is from genome assembly GCA_014730345.1 of Candidatus Zixiibacteriota bacterium. Classification (GTDB taxonomy): domain Bacteria; phylum Zixibacteria; class MSB-5A5; order UM-FILTER-46-8; family UM-FILTER-46-8; genus WJIJ01. The sequence goes on from WJIJ01000014.1 coordinate 9,203, forward strand.
GTACTCCGCCGAGGGCAACGCGAACAGCCCGGTTGAATTGACCGTGAGAACCAGCACAACAATCAACAGGATGGGCAACGCCCATTTCGGTAGCTTTATCATCAGAACATCCTCATTTCCAGGCAGTTTTTCACCGGGCATACTTCGACACACTCAAGGCAGTTGGTGCAGTCGATATGTTTAACCTTATCCTTTTGCGATACTTCAATTAGCTGGGGGCATGCCTTGTCGCACAAATCACAATCGATACAGGTCTCCTTGTTGCGGTAGATGCGGCTTATCCCCATCCATGACAGCAAATCCTGGAACGCGCCCAGTGGGCAGAAATAACGGCAGAAAGGCATGCTGATTATAAATGAAATGGCGAGCAGGAACAGCATCAATAAAATGCTCCAGATACCCAGCGCGTAATCGCCGAAACCGGAGAAAATAAGGTAAAACGGGTCATAGCCGCGGAAAATTAAATCGCCGATTTTGTATGTGTAATACAGGATTATTATCATAACCGGGTAACGTAAAAGCCTCAGCGCTTTGTCAACCTTCGGCGGCAACCAATGCTTTTTGCCGCGCATACGGAATCCGAGACGGTTGGCAGTTTCGCTTACAGCCCCGATTGGGCATATCCAACCGCAGAAACTTTTCTTGGATAACACCACCAGCGCGATAAGCCCTAAAAACATTGCCATGTTCGCTTCACCAAGAGCGCAGGTGTAGTTTTTGGTGGTAAACAAGCCGTATAGAGCTTCCACTCCTCCGAAGGGGCAGTACGCTTCAAAGGTGCGCTCGCCGTAACCCAGCGCCAGGTAGACCAGTATGGCGATTATGGCAATCTGGAAAGCGTAGCGAAGATATGTAACGCGGAATTTTTTCTTCTTAGCCATAGTTTACTAAATCGCTAAGATAAAGTATTTTTGGAAAAAGGCAATGATAATTTTCGGGGAATCCGCGAAAATTATTGAATACTGTTAGCGGAAGGTTAGTTCACCAGTATTTTTGCAGGTCAACGAATACACGGCGAGGGTGCAAGGGTGCCCAACCGCTTGCGGTGGGAATAATCCCCATCCCATGTCATTCCCGCGTAGCGGCTTGTTGAAAAACGCGCTACGTGTGGCATGTTTAGTTTACCTCGATTTATCGAGGTAAAATAAACATGTTAAGTTTAAGAAACATGTTCTTTGAATAAATAGCACATCCTTAATAGTCAAGACCACAGAGGGTTTTGACCTACTACCCTACCCGGCGGGTGGGGACACCCGCCGGGCCTTCTATTTTTTACCCATGTACAGCTTCTATTAAAAGCTGTTTCTCGTATAACCGCTTGTACAGACCGCCCATGGCGATAAGCTCCTCATGGGAGCCGCGCTCAACAATTTTGCCCTGGTCGAATACCAGGATCTGGTTGGCGCGTTTGACCGTGTTGGTGCGGTGGCTTACCAGCAGGCATGTTGTTTTAGGCATAACCGTATTAAGCTGGTCCCAGAGTTTGCGTTCGGTAACCGCGTCCAGCGATGCCGTGCAGTCGTCCAGCAACAGCAGTTTCGGGGTTCCCGCCAGGGCCCTTGCCAGCGACACCCTCTGTTTCTGTCCGCCGGAGAGATTTACTCCGCGGGCGCCCACGCGGGTGGCAAAACCTTCCTTGAAACTGGAAAGCTCCGAACTCAACTGGGCGATTTCCGATGATTCCTCCACGGTGCCGCGCTTCACCCAATCGCGATGGAAAACAACATTGTTTTCAATCGTGTCGGAGAACAACAGGGGCTCCTGGGGAACGTAGCCGATAACCCGGCGCAATTCCTCCAGGGATATCATCTTCAGGTCATGCCCGTTTATCTTAATCGTACCGCCGGTCGGATCAAAGAGCCGGGGCACGAGATTGAGCACGGTCGATTTACCGGAGCCGATGGTGCCCACCAGGGCTATCATCTCACCGGGGCGCGCCGTAAAGCTGATCTTGTCCAGCGCCCTGGTTTCACCGTCATAGCTGAAGCTGACGTTTTCGAACTCGATCTGCAGACCGTTGGTGCCGAACGGAACGGGAACTTCCGGCTGGGTGATTTCCGGCTGGTATTTTTCCAGCTCGCGAAGGCGGTCCACGCTGACCGCGCCGCGGCGTCCGGAGACCACGAACTGGCCGATATCGAACATCGGGTAGATGAGCATCAACACATAAGTATCGAATGCCACAAACTCGCCGATGGTCAATGTGCCGTCCATGACCATTTTACCGCCAACCAGCAGGATGATAACCACGCCCAACTGCCATACATGCCCCCAGAGGGCATGGATTACCCCGTGGGCATAGACAGAGCGAAGTTCCATTTTCTTGCGGTGTTCGACCGCGTCGCTGAAAACATCCTTCTGGGCGTTCTCGCGGTTGTATGCCTTGATGACCTTGATACCCGAGAAGCATGATTCCATGACATCGTTGATTCTCGAGATTGCTTTCTGCACGGCATCGAACCGTTTGTGCAGAATGGTTGCCGTTTTGATGAAGATAAACACCAAAAGCGGCAGAGGACCGATGGCGAAAAGCGTGAGTTTGGCATTGATGGTCAACATGGCCACCACGCCGAAAGCCACCATGAGGAAAGCCTCCAGGGTCCTGAAAACGCCGGAGCACGAGAACCATGCCAGTTTCTCGGTGATGTCATCGGTCAACCGGGTTACAAGGTCGCCGGTCGAGTATCTATTAAAGAACGATGGCGACAGTTTGCTGATGTATTCAAACATGTACTGCCGAAAACGGAATTCGAGACGCATGTTCATGTAAGCGCGGGTACCCTGCAGTACCAAATAAATAAGGTACGCGAATACGCCGACGCCAAGGAGGACTCCGACATACTTGTATAATGTACTGATATCGAATCCGGCTTCGATACCATCGAAGATATATTTCATTATGTATGGATATGCCGCTCGTATCGCGCCGTTGACGACGGAAAAGGTTAAAATTAACGCCAACGGTTTCGGGAATTTACGCCAGAAGCGCCATAACCAGCTAAGGAGTTCACGCATACGCTTTCACCTCCTCCTGTTTGGCAGTTTCGAACTGCAGTTTGAACAGGTCGGAGTAATATCCACCTTTCGTTAAAAGTTCATCATGGGTTCCCCGCTCGATAATCTCGCCCTTGCGGAGAACCAGTATCTGGTCGGCATCGAGTACCGTCTGCAGCCTGTGGGCGATGGTCAGCGACGTGCGCCCTTCCTGCAGTTTCCGTAGCGCCGACTGTATCTTCTCCTCGGTATGAGGATCCACCGATGAGGTGGCTTCGTCGAGGATGAGAATCTGCGGGTCGAAAACCATGGCCCGGGCGAAAGAGAGCAACTGCCGTTCTCCCATGGAGAGATTGGCGCCTCTTTCGGAAAGCTCGGTGTCATATCCGCCCTTCATCCGCGAGAC
>WJIJ01000113.1 GCA_014730345.1 Candidatus Zixiibacteriota bacterium
CTTGAAGCGGGGGATGTTGTGCGGACGAAGAAGATGAACCTTTTGAAATAAGGTGATAGTAATGGTAACCGGAACTGTATGTTCCGGTTACCATATTAATTAATACTGGCGCTACTGGAAGCAAATATATGAATGAAATTGAAGGCAGATAAACCATTCAAGCGCTCTTGAAAAAGCTTGACAAATTGGATATTTCTGCTATTTTTTAAGTAAAAGCGGGCTTTATTTTGCGGGTGTTGAACAAGCTAACTCAGCCGGAGCGCCCTTTCGCCGGCATTGATAGTTCTTCAGAATAAAATAATTACAATACAACAGGAAAGCGCTATGAGAGTTAAGTACCTGATATTCGGAGTAGTATTGATTCTATTACTATGCAATTACTCCGCTAATGCCGTTCAAAGGGTTCCAATTGTCGAATTATTCGTTAATTCCGGTTGCCCGTATTGCGCCTCGGCGGAAGCTAATCTAAATAGCACGATAGCGGTTTACGGAGATGCCATGGCGGCAATTCGTTATCATGTGAACTGGCCTAACAGCGGCGACCCATTTTACACCTTTAATCCATCAGAAGTAGGTTCACGGGTAAGTTATTATTCCGTCGGCTATGTTCCTTATGGTCTTGTCGACGGCGATTACTGCGCTCACGCAAGTTTTCAAAGCAGGGTAGGCAGTCGTCTTACAGTGGAAAGCCCCCTTGATATAAATATATGGGGCAGTTATAACAGCGGCTCGAGGGAAACTGAGCTCATTGTTACCGTGGATGCCGTGGATTCTGTAGGTTACAGTAACCTGCGTTTTCAATGCGTGGTTATTGAAGACAGCTGTTACTACGGCGGTGTTTATTATCACCAGGTGATGAGGGATATGGTACCCGGCGCTACCGGCGAGTCTTTTGCTATTGCCGATGGGTTCAGCGACTTTTTTACCCGAGACTTTACCCTTAACTCAATCATTGATGACCAACAGACGAATATAGTGATATTTGTCCAGGATAACGATACCGACGATATTCTCCAGGCCGCGCATATCCCTGTCACTGATTTAACTCCCCTGTCCGGCCGGGGGTTTATCTCGGGGAGGGTAATGTCCGCCGATTCCAGCGAGGGGCTCGATGCGGTCCTGACCGTGGATAATCGTGACCCGCAGATAAAATATTATACTGATTCCCAGGGCTATTTTACCATGCTTGTTCCCGCGGACAGCTCATGGGACATTATTTGTGAAGCAACAGGCGATTACAAATCGGATACGGTGAATGTCTCTGTGGCCGAGAATGATACTACGTTCCAGGATTTCTACCTCTCCTTACCCGATGTGGTGATTTCCATGATACCCCATGAAGATCCGGTGGAACTTCGCCCCGGCGAAAGTTTCAGTTTTATCGGCACCATAGAGAATCTCAGCGATTCGCAACAGAATGTCGATGTATGGGTTATGCTCAAGCTTCCGGGAGGCAATATATATGGGCCCGTCAAAGAATTTCATAATTTGAACCTTAATCCCGGACAGCAACTCACCGCGTGGAATGCCGTGCAGGATGTTCCCTCCTTCGCTCCCCTGGGAACTTATGACTATATCTCTCATGTCGGCCAATATCCCGATGAGACTTTTGATACCTACCAGTTCCCATTCACCCTCATCGCCGGCAGGGTAGAAGGTACTGACGGATGGAATCTTCATGGATGGTTCGGTGATGAACAGGATTCTAATTTGCCGTTAGAAAATAAGTTGTATCCCAACTACCCGAATCCCTTTAATGCCCAAACGTCTATCGGTTTCGATTTAGCGGTTTCGGGGCAGGTCAGTTTGAAGGTATATAACCTCAATGGTCAAATAATTGAAACGCTTGTGGATGGACATTTGACCGCCGGAAAACATACTGTCAACTGGGATGCGGATAAATATTCCAGCGGAATTTACTTCTACAAACTTAAAACCGGGGAAATTGAGTCTGTCAGGAAGATGTCACTGATTAAATAAAAGGTTATCTAAATAGTATTTAAAGGCTCATTGCCCGGTGGGGCAATGGGCTTTTTTATTATTAGCAACATTTACTATTTGACAATTCGCAAACTTTACTTATATTGTCAACATAGCTATTAATAATCAATTAAATTGAGGTTTTAAATGAAGAATGTCTTACAATTCTGCGTTGGATTAATTTTTATTTCATCGGTAATCGCGTCGGCGCGACCGACATACATAGGTTACTCCGGCGCTCCCGGTTCGAGGGGCCGATGTGCTTCATCCTGTCATGGAAGCGGCGGTGGTACTATTGAAATAACCGGATTCCCCGCCGAATACACCCTCGGCGAATCCTACACAATCACTATATCCCACAACGGCGGTAGTTCAATCCGCCAATTCAATGGAAGTTGCCGTATCGGCGATGGCTCAGATAACGCTGGGGTTATTTCCGCGGGTGAAAACACGGAAACTTACAACCATTCATCTGAAACCAACGGCATCAAGTTTTCTTCATACAACCAGAGTTCGGGCACTTTTTTATGGACCGCTCCCAATGAGGATGTGGGCGATGTTAAATTGTATATCGCCGGGCAACAGGGCAGTTTTTCGGGCGCTAACAGCACCATTAACCTTACATCATCCCCCGGAACTACCGGTGTCCCGAGTGATGGTGAACAACCGGAATCTTACGTATTGAGAGATAACTACCCGAATCCATTCAATGGGGCGACCACCATAGAATTTTATGTTCCGAGTGAATCCTATTTGACCCTCGATGTATACAACATCAAAGGGAAGAAAGTGGAATCATTGGTATCGGGTAAATTCAACGCCGGTTCGCATACTGTGCGCTGGGATAGCGGCGAGTACGCATCCGGTATATATTTTTACAAATTACGTGCCGGAGATTACCAGAAAACGAAAAGTATGTCCCTGATGAAGTAAACCTGAACGATATATGCTATTGATTTGCAATATTCCCGGGAGTTGTTTGTGGCTTCCGGGTTTTTTAATTGCTTAATAGAGATAATTTTATTTCTATATAATGGAAATTTTAAAATGCCGGAGTAGAAATATAACTCACATTTTTTCGGGTTTTTCTTATGTCACCCCCTAAAAACAGCAGACCAAGGACATATTACGAGAATTTCGTTAAACAATTCAACTCCAAAAAACCCGCCCGGGTTTACGCGGTAACCGGCGACGAGGAATTCCTGAAATGGAAGGCTACCGATCTGCTTCTGGATAAGCTGGTTGATCCCTCGACCCGGGATTTCAATTATGACTGCTACGCGGCTAACGAAGCAACCGCCGGGGATATTATCTCCGCGTGCAACAACATGCCGTTTGGTCCGGGACATAAAGTGGTCAGGGTAACCAACTGCAACCGGATGTCAACTTCATACCGGAACCAGCTTGCCGCGTATCTCCCGAAAATACCCGAGCAGACAACCCTTATCATGCATTTCGGATTGGTAAAGATGGTATCCAAATTCTTCAGCGCGGTTGCTAAAAACGGGGTTTTTATCGACTGCCGTGCGCCGTGGCCCAGTAAAATCGGAGAGTATGTGAACCTGTTTCTGCGGGAGAGGAAGATACAAACAGCCGGGGATATCCCCCGCGCGCTGGTTTCGGTTATCGGGACCGACCTCTATTCCCTTTATAATGAAGTACATAAGTTATCCTTAATCCTCAAACAGGATGAGCAGTTAACGCCCAATCGGGTGAAGGAATTTTGCGCGGCGGGAAATATGGAATTCGTTGACGAGTATCTCGACGCCCTGGGGAAAAAGAAAATCGATAAGGTTATGAGATTGGCTAATATTCGAACGCTTCAGGCGGAGGAGCTGATGGAAGCAATCTTGAGGGCGGATTGGATGTTTAAAACCCTTTATGATGGACTGACTTCGGCGAATTCATCGATGGACGGCTTCTTCCGCAAAAGGGTGATTTTCTTCAAAGTAAATGATTATATAGGTTACACCAGCAATTTCGGCAGGGAAGATATCGAAAAGATTTTCAATCTACTGTTCTATGTCGAATGGGAAGCCAAACTCAATCCTACTCCTCCCCAACAGCTCCTGCAGGTAATGGGGTATTATATCTGCAATATTGATAAGTATGACGGGCGTAACCCATTCCCCGGAATCGGAAAACTAAATTAAAAGGCCGGGACCAACGCCCCGGCTCTGGAACTTAACCGGCCGACCGGCCGGTATTAATGATTTCAATTTGATACTACTTTAATAATGTCATCTTACCATCGAAAACATTTTCGCCAATAACCAGTTTGTAATAGTAAACGCCGCTGGGATAGGTAGAACCGTCCCAGTGTAGATTATGCTCCCCGGCGGTCATCCGCGCGTCGATAACATCATCCACCAACTGCCCGGCCAGATTGTAAACATTCAGTTTCACCTGTGACGGCTCCGGCAGGGTAAAGTTAATCGAAGTAGATGCGTTAAACGGATTCGGGTAATTGCCGTTCACTTCTATCGCTGTCGGAAGGTTTTCGGAC
>WJIJ01000114.1 GCA_014730345.1 Candidatus Zixiibacteriota bacterium
GGTCAATCAACCAGCCCAGGTCTAATGACAAGGTAGGTTCTCCATCGCCTACAAATGTTATACAATCAGGTTTTGTGTTTTTAGCCGATTTAAGGATCTCCTTGAGGATGCTTTCCCCCGGATAAAAACTTCGGCGAATATCGCTCTGATGATCGGTCCGCCCCAATTGACAGTAAACACAATTATACGTGCAATATTTATGAGGAATGGGGCTCACGCCCAGGGAACGACCAAGCCTGCGGGATGGTACAGGTCCATAGGTATACATCAACTAATCTCCTGTTTCCGACCTCAAAACCGGCAAATCTTCGAAATTACCCGGGTTCGCGCGACATAAACTCACTCCATAAGCGGCATGTTGAAAAAGTCCGGTAAAGTACTTCTCCATCAGGAACTTAACATGTTTATTATCCCTCGAAAATTCGAGGAAGACTAAGCATGCCACACGAAGCACGTTTTTCAACAAGCTCCATGAGCAAAGGGACACCGTATTCAATCCATCCTTTGAACATGTTTTAATCTCAATGGCATACACCACCTTTAAGGCGGTGTATGCCGATTCTAACTTTACAAGGTGTCGTTTTTAAACACCGATCAATCCCGGACTAATCATTCCTGGTGAATGTTACATCCTTGCAACGCCAGCATCCCTGATTCTCAAAACCCTTATCGGGGTCAATGTCCTTGTCACAAAGCCACATACATCCTTCATTATCGAGAAAGACTTTCATCGGCCTCGCGCCGGGATGCAGAATTCCATCTCCCATTTTCCTTTCTTTTTCATTTTCAAGTTCCATTTTCCACCTCCGTATCTTTCGATTTGTTAAGGTGCCATTAAGATTCATTTTCAATTGAACCTAAAGCATCGCTTGTGCCAAAACATCAGACCACAACCATTAATTCTTGTAAGCGATAGAAAGATAAGCCGTTATAAGATTATTGGAGTATGGATGATTTACTCTGTCGCGCCATTAACAATGCGGAATTGCATTATTCGATGATGCGAATACTGCATAAACGCATTATGTCTTTTATTTTTGTTTTTCCGAATAAGGAGCTTTTAATCCCAGTTTTTTGATTTTACGATACAGGGTAGTCGGATGGATACCGAGTTCGCGGGAAGTTTCTTTACGGCTCCAGTTATTTCTCTTCAGGGCCGCGAGAATAAAGAGTGACTCCATGTCCTTCATTGAATTGGATACCTCGATTGCCGGAGTAGAACGGCTGTACTGGATATGGTTGGGCAGGTGTTCAGGCCTGATCAAACCTCCCCGGCAAAGCACGAAGGCATGCTCTATGATATTCTCCAGTTCGCGTACATTTCCCGGAAAATCATGATTCATAAGCAGGTTTAGCGCCGGGGGGGACAACCCGGAGATATCTTTCTTGCGCAAGCGGTTGAACTGGCCGATAAAATGGTCCACGAGCAGGGGAATATCTTCATTACGCTCTCGCAGTGGAGGTATAACCAGCTTGACCACGTTGATACGATAGTATAAATCCGGCCGGAATTCTCCTTCGTCCACCAACTCATCCAGCGGTTTTATGGAAGCGGCAACAATACGGGCGTCACTGCGTTCTGATTTGGTAGCCCCGAGCGGTTCATAGGTTTTTTCCTGAAGAACCCTCAGAAGTTTTACTTGCATGGCGGGGGAGATATCCGCGATTTCATCCAGGAATAAAGTCCCTTTATCGGCTAAGGCGAATCTTCCTTTTTTATCTGTTTTGGCATCGGTGAACGCGCCGGCGATGTAACCGAAAAGCTCCGATTCCAGCAGATTGTCCGGAAGCGCGCCGCAGTTAATGCTTATAAAATCATTTTTATTTCGTGAACTTAACCTGTGAAGCGCGCGGGCAACCAGCTCCTTTCCGGTGCCGGTTTCTCCTTCGATCAGAACGGCGGAATCGCTGTTGGCAATGGCTGGCAGGATTTCGAACATCTCCAGCATAGCCTTATTTCTGCTGACCATATCCTCCATTGTGTACTTCGCCTGGAAATCCTTGCGTAGGCGGTCGACAAGGTCGAGGTCCCTGAATGTTTCTACCCCGCCTATTATGTTTCCATCCATATCCTTGAGAAGGGCCGAGGAAATGCTGATGGGAACATTCTTACCGCTTTTATTGGTCATACAGACCGGGCGGTTGACAACCGGTTTGCCGGTGGACATTGTTTCTTTCAGCGCGCAGTTGTCGTCGCAGATATTCGAGCGAAAAATCTCTTTACAGCGTTTTCCGATCGCTTCCTGTTCGGTATAACCGGTAATCCTCTCTGCTGATTGATTGAGAAAGGTTATCTTCAATTCATTGTCCACCGCGAAGACACCGTCGGATATGCTGTCTACAATGGTTAACAATGCTTCTGGAGTAAGATCTTTTCTTTTAAGTATCTTCCCGGGATTTTTGTTTTTTGGCGCGCGCAATTATCAATCCTGATTGACTGAAGGTTTGTACTGTTTATAAATAATAATATAAATACCATCATCATTCAATATCCAAATTGATCAAATTACCCAATCGGCTATCGCAAGCCCCGGAAACCCTCGAATCATTACCCCGCCAAAAATCTAATTCCATTGATATTCAGGGCGTAGCGATATTGCAACCACGCATGCTACAACGTTGCGTTTGCGCAACAAACAGGGTTTTTGTAATTCTGTTTAAGAATCCTTATTATTCATTGTAATACAACAGGATAACAGCATGCTCTAATTTATGGCAAAGTAATTGCATCTACAATCAACCAGATAGAATAAAACGAAAACTGCTATACTCGGCAGATATAAGAGAATTTCGCAGATGCATGAAGAAGCCATGGGAAAATCTTCATCGGGAGGTGTAAAGTAATTGTCTATAAAAACTGATAAAATAAAGGAAACACCAAAAGAATTAAGATTTTTCAGGGTGATATTGAAATCAATCGCGGATGGCGTGTTCACTGTTGATGAGAGCAGGATTATCACCAGCTTTAATCCCGCCGCCGAGAGAATTACTGGAATTCCGGCTTCCCGGGCCGTGGGCAAGAAATGTTATGATGTTTTCCATTCCGATATCTGCGAGAAATGCCTTCTGGAAAAGACCTTGAAAACCGGTATCGAAACTGTGGACAGGCCGGTTAATATCTTGAACTCCCAGGGCGAAGAGATTCCAATAAGTATTTCAACCGCAGTATTGCGCGATGATGACGGCCAATTGCTGGGGGCGGTAGAAACATTCCGGGACCTTTCGGCGATTGAGAACCTGCGTAAGGAACTGAATAAAAAATATTCATTCGAAGATATAATTTCCAAAAGCCCACACATCACCAAACTATTTTCTATACTTCCCGATGTTGCCGAGAGCGAAAGCACCGTTCTTATCCAGGGGGCTTCGGGTACCGGCAAAGAACTTTTCGCCCGGGCGATTCACAACATAAGCCCCAGGAAGGAAGAGAATTACGTGGTTATAAATTGCGGCACGCTTCCGGTACAGTTGTTCGAGTCGGAGCTTTTCGGTTACGTGAAAGGGGCTTTCACAGATGCCCGGAGGGATAAACCCGGTAAACTGGCCCGCGCGCATAACGGGACGGTATTTTTCGATGAGATAGGCGAGTTGCCGCTGTCAACCCAGGTCAAACTCCTCCGCCTTCTTCAAAATCACGAGTATGAACCCCTGGGAAGCACCGAACAGGTTAAGTCAAACATTCGCATAATCGCGGCTACCAACCAGAACCTGAAGAAGTTAGTTGCCCAGGGTAAGTTCCGCGATGACCTCTACTTCCGTCTCGCGGTCGTCAAATTCGAGCTTCCGCCCCTGACCAAACGAAGGGAGGATATTCCCTACCTGGTGGATCACTTTATAAAGAAATTCAATTCCCGCAGGGGCAAGAACATTGTCAGCGTAAGCCCCACGGTGATGAATATCCTAATGCGCTATGATTTTCCGGGCAATATCCGTGAACTGGAAAATATAATAGAGTATGGGTTTGTCGTTTGCCGCGGCAGTACCATCCAAAAACAACATCTTCCGGGGGAAATACTCTCAGCTGTCTCCAGCGATTTAGTTGAAGATGAGACCGCTCAAAACCCGGTTGCCCGGAGTATAGATGAAGAGATAAAAATAAAAAACGCGCTGGAAAAAAACAATGGTCATCTCACCCGCGCCGCCAGCGACCTTGGTATACACCGCACTACCTTGTGGCGAAGGCTCAAACGTTTTAACATCAATCCCGACGAGTATAAATTCCTGTCCTGATTCCATATTAATACATGTTGCATTAATTGTCGTTTGCAACCGAAAAGGTTGCTCCGCAACAAATAACGTTGCGTCGCGCGCAACGCCGGTGGTTTTCCTTTTTATGGATAACTTACTCACAGGCATTGGGATATAGTGACCGGTTTTACTTTGGCATGGATTATGCCTTCTGTATTCAGCGATGAGTAAGAGGATTGCCATACCGAAGTTTAAAGATTCAGTGGCTCCGTGTTTTGAGACAGCCAGCTGTTTTCTGATACATGACACCGGCAAGGATAAGGAGAACGCTTCGCAAATTGTAACCTGTAGCGGATGCGAGGGATTCGGCAGGATACGACTTCTGCAGGAAAAGGAAATCGATGTGTTGATATGTAATGGACTTAAAACTTTTTACCTCGATCTCCTTAAAAGTTCGAATGTTACCGTCTTCGATAAGGTCAGTATGGAAGTGGAGGAGGCTTTGCGCCTTTACCTTCGCGGTCAGCTGGAACCGAGCGAAGTTGAGAAGCAGTTAAAGGAGCTATCGTGCGAAATCCCCCATGAAGATTTGGTTTGCTGGGCAAAGGAGCTTTTCGCGAGTCATGGATACAGGATTGATACGGATGAGGAAAAGACGCCGTTTCCAATAGATTTTTCCGCGGAGATGGTCTGCCCGGTATGCGGGAAACCGGTAATAACCGCGGTCTGCTGCGGCGCGCATACCTACAGGGCTGACCACGAAATTAAGGAATTTCACCATAACGCCCCGTCCATTTACCAGGCGAAAGTATACGTGCTACCAGCTAATCCCCGCGTAAAGGAATGCTGTGATGAATATGGTATTCAATTAATAGACCCTGATTCCAGGATATATAATAGCGATAAAAAATATGGCCGGGCGATTCCATTGTTAAGCAAGCCTGTAACCGGTCATGAAAGGGCATCGTGAAATGCATTTTGCCGAAAAAAGCGAGTTAATAATTGGACTGTATGTTTTCAGTCTTGGAGATAAACAGAAGGATGTATAACCAATGAGAACAATCGAAATTACATCTGAAGAGAGAGAAAAGGCATTTTCGACGGTTAAAAAGCCGGAGGTAATAGAAAAGCAGAAGCTGGATGTGCGTTATCATGTGGAAGATTATGAAGTGCGGGACCGGCCGCGCCGCTTCCTGGAAGCATTCGCGGCGATACTGAAACACACAAATTACCGTTTCGCGCTGGAGCATTTTGTACGGGTATCGGCGAAATGTTCGAGGTGTTCGGTACAATGTCCGGTCTACCAGGTTACCGGCGACCCCAAAGATATTCCCTGCTACCGCTCGGAACTCCTGTTGTCGATTTACCGCCGGCATTTCACCCTCGCCGGCTCCTTGCAGGGAAGGATTACTGGAAAGGGAGCGATTAACGACGCGATAATCGAGGAGATGGCCGAATCATTCTGGAATTGCACCGCGTGCAGAAGATGCACCCTTGAATGCCCCGTAGGTATCGACCATGCCTTGATAACCCATTTGGGCAGGTTCATCTTGAGCGAGATCGGTATTGCTCCAAGGGCGTTAGTGGTTAGCACCCGGGAACAGCTCGAAGGCAAAACCGGAAACACCTCGGCGATCCCGGTCCCGGCCCTGGTGGATACCCTCGAATTTCTCGAAGAAGATATGGAGGAGGAAAAGGGGGTGGAGATAAAATTTCCCCTCGACCGGGAAGGCGCGGAGTTTCTATTTACCCCGGCGGTCTCCGATTTTCTTATGGAGGCTGATACGCTGATGGGAATAGCGGCGGTCTTCACCGCTACCGGCGGTTCCTGGACCATCAGCACGAATTACTATGATGCCATCAACTACGGTTTGTTTTACAGCGACAGGATTCTCGAGCGGGTAATCCGAAAACTGTATTCCGAAAGCGTAAGGTTGAAAACCGACAGCATTCTTATAGGCGAATGCGGACATGCCTCGCGCTCGGCGAAATACTATGTGCCGGTTCATTGTGGAGGAGAGAACGCCAAGCCCGTTTATAATATAATGGAGTATACATACCGTATGCTCCAGGAGGGCAAACTAAAGCTTGATCCTGGTATTATCACCGAAGTTGTAACTTATCATGACCCATGCAATATCGCCCGCCAGGGATGGATTGTAGATCGACCCCGGGAGATAATAAAAACTTTCTGTAAAAATTTCGTGGAGATGTCCCCCAACAGGGAGGAAAACATCTGTTGCGGCGGGGGAGGAGGGACGGTATCCATTGACGAAATCCGCCCATACAGGACCACCGTAGGCGGTAAAGCCAAAGCCGACCAGATCCGGGCCACGGGCGCTAAATACCTTATCGCCCCCTGCGCGAACTGTAAGAAACAACTTAGAGAGCTGGTGGAAGACCAGGGCATAGACTGCGAAGTTGTGGGATTGCATGATTTGATTTATAAAGTGATAGTTTTTGATAAGGCTCATAAAAAAGTTACATCGGAAAAGGAAGGGTAGCCAATGGAAACATTACTCGATTTTGCCAGAGGACCTTTATTCCGCCTGACATTTATCATAATGATACTTGGACTTCTCAGGGTGTTAATTTTGGACATATACGGCGCTGTAGAAGCATACCGGCGCGCGGGAGACAAACGGCTTGATTGGAAAAACGCCATCATCAAGACATTGCGCTGGATTTTCCCGTTTAAGTCGGCGTTTGCTCAAAGACCGTTTTACAGCGCGTTGTCGATACTTTTTCACATCGGTTTGATTTTAACTCCGCTATTCCTGCTGGCCCATATCCAGCTATGGGAAGATGGCATCGGAATAAGCTGGTGGAGCCTGCCGCACTTCTGGGCGGATTTCCTGACCATTTTAACCATCATCGCCGGTCTGGGGTTAATAACCGGCCGCCTGGCAAGCAGGGGCGCACGCGCGCTCAGCAGGAAGCAGGACTATTTCTGGCTGTTCATCCTGCTGATACCGTTTATAACCGGTTATATATGCGCCAACACCGCGATAAGCCCATCGGCTTACCAGGCGTTTATGTTGATTCACATACTGGCCGGGGAATTGATATTCGTATTGATACCGTTCTCGAAGATTGCCCACTGCGTGTTGATGCCAATATCGCAGTTTATAATCACACTGGCATGGAAATTTCCCGCCCGGGTGGATGATAAAATTGCCGAGACCTTGAAGAAGAAAGGAATGCCGGTATGAAAGCCATATTAACTGATGTTACTAAATGTATCGGTTGCCAGCAGTGTGTTTTGGCATGCAAAGATTATAATAAGCTCGATAAGGACATGCCCCGGGATTGGCACCGCAACGACGGTCTTTCGGCGAGAAACTGGACTTCGATCATACATAAACCGGATGAACATTATATACGCAAGCAATGCCGCCACTGCATAGAACCGGCATGCGTTTCCGCGTGCCCGGTAGCCGCGTTGAGCAAATCGCCTGAAGGACCGGTAACCTACGATCCCGGGCGGTGTATCGGCTGTCGTTATTGTATGATAGCCTGTCCCTACGGTATCCCCCGTTACGAATGGGATAATCCGGTACCCTACATCCAGAAATGCAACATGTGCTATTCGAGGATAAAAGAAGGCAAACAACCGGCCTGCACTGAGGCATGTCCAACAGAGGCTACCATCTTCGGTGACCGCGATGAGCTTTTGGCGGAAGCTCACCGGAGAATAAAAAACGATCCGGATCTGTATATCGGCAAAGTATTCGGGGAATTTGAAATAGGGGGCACCCAGGTGCTCTATATCTCGGATATCGACCTCGGATTTTTATCATACCCGGTACGTAAGGACACTCCGGTACTTCCCGAAACAACGGCGCCGGCCATGTCTGCCGTACCGCCGGCGTTTTTCGGGATGGGCGCTGTTATGGGCGGCCTGTACTGGTTCTGCAAGCGAAAAGAGAGGATTAAACGAGAAAAAGAAGAGAATAAAGAATAGTTATGGACAGAGTAAAAACATTCAAATCGATTTTATGGGCATTGACCGGATTGGCAATTGCATTCGGGATAACCCGTATGTTTTTCGGGTTGGGTTCGGTTTCTAATTTAAGCGATGCCACCCCCTGGGGAATCTGGAAAGGGCTCAATGTCATACCGGGAATAGCATTAGCCGGCGGCGGATTCGTGATGACCGCGGTCATTTACATTATGCGCCGGGAAGAATATAAAAGGTACTCCAAGATAACCGTACTACTCGCCTTCCTCGGCTACATTACCGCCGCTACCGCGCTGGTCGTCGAGCTGGGTCTACCATGGATGGTATGGAAACCGATTATCTACTGGCAGCATCACTCGGCGCTATTCGAAGTGTCATGGTGCGTTATGCTTTACCTGACCGTGCTGTTCCTCGAGTTTATACCGGTGCCCATGGAAGAAACCGAGAGATTGGCCAAGTTAAGGATTTTTCTGAACAAGTACAAAATCGTGCTGGTTTTCCTCGGTATTATGATATCCACCCTGCACCAGTCATCATTAGGAACCTTGTTCTTAATAACCCCGGAGAAATTGCATCCGCTGTGGTACTCATCACTGCTTCCCATCCTGTTTTTCATTTCGGCGGTGGCGGTAGGACCTTTGATGCTTGTGCTGGCGGTAATGACCATGTCATACCTGTACCGCAAACCGCTCGAAAAAGATAAAATGGCTAACCTCGCATTCGGTTTTATGCTGGTCCTCGCCCTGTATGGGCTGATCCGGTTTATCGATATTATCTCCGCCGGCAAATTACCGCTTGCTTTCGATGGTTCGTGGCAGGCATGGATATTCTGGATCGAGATATTGTTATTGCTGGTAATACCCGTTGCCCTCCTCTCATTCAAAAAAATGAGATATTCAACTCCGGTATTGTGGATAACATCCATTTCGGCGGTGCTCGGCGTTGGTCTTGACCGGGCCAATATTGCCGGGATAATGCTAATTCGTACCGGTCCGGTTTATATACCGACCTTTTATGAGATCTCCATCAGCTTTGGAATTTTATCCGCGGCGATACTCGTATTTCTCTTCTGCGTGGAGCGTTTTAAGATATGGGAGGTGAAATGGGAAGACCCCCTGGAAAAACCGGAAGCTCCCCCCGAGTTTGGAGGTCCCGCCGATGTCTGGCTGGGTACTCCGAGAATTGCCGGACGCACGGTTTACTCCCTCGTTTTCGTTCTTGCTCTGGCATTGGGGTTCGCCATGATATCCAGTGAACGAATCCAGAGCGCGGGGGTGGAGAAAGTACCCGCTTCCAAAGCAAGGGGCGGCGATACATTGTTCGTGGACGGCAACCTCGATGGTTATGGCACTATGTTTGCCCACGAGGATCACATACAGCGGTTCGGGGATAAAAAATCATGCGATTTATGCCATCACATGAACATCCCCCTTGATAAACACAGCGGATGTTATGAATGTCACCGGAACATGTACACAACCGCCGATGCTTTCCGTCATGACTGGCACGCTTCGCCGGCGGGAGCAAAGATCAACTGCGATAAGTGTCATCAGCCGGGTGTTCAGAGGACTGCTTCATCCGCGAAAACCTGCGATAAATGCCATAATGACCTCGTAGCCCAAAACGCGGTTATAAAGTTCGAAGAGAACGAAGCTCTTTCTTACACCGATGCCATGCATGGCCTGTGCGTATCGTGCCATAAGCAGAAGGCCCGGGTTTTGGAGGGCAAGGAAGACCTCGACCGGTGCCCGACATGCCATAAAGTCAGGGATTTGGAATCTATACCCTCGGAGATAAAAATGCAATTCATAGATACCACATTCAACCATGTGGTAATACCATTTCCGGACCTTGTTAACCGTGTTAAAATAGAGGCGGAACAGGATGGATGAGAAAGTAATACTTATTGTTGATGATGAAGCTGATGTAATCGCCTATCTATCGGCTGTACTCGATAACTATGATTGCCGTATTTATTCGGCGGACAATGCCGAGGACGGTTTTAGAAAAGCGGCAGAACTCAAACCGGATCTGATCTGCCTGGATATCATGATGCCCAAGGAATCGGGGATTTCATTATATACCAAACTCCGGAGCACGGAGAAACTCCGGGAAATCCCGGTAATAATTATCAGCGGGGTGGAGCAGGCCCACGAATTCGATTTTTTCAAGTTTGTCGAGGACCGGAGTGTACCTCCTCCCGAGTATTATTTTGAAAAGCCGATAAATGTGGATGAATTCTGCGGAGTGGTTGACCGGCTGGCATTTAATGACCTTGAACACAAAGCGAAAGGCGACTCGTAATGAATGGAGATCTATTGAGAAACAGCAAAATGGAGAGTTGGTTCTGCAAAGAGTTGTTCGAACAGGTACCTTTCAATATCGCCGTTATCGATCGTGATTACAATATAATTGAGGCAAATAAAAATTTCGCGGATTACTTCGGTGATTGGCATGGTCAAAAATGTTACAAGGTATACAAGAACCTGAATTATCCCTGTCTCGGGTGTAATGCCCGTTTAACATTCGAAGATGGCAAATCGAGGGTTAGCGATGAATCGGGAGTTGACCAGAGGGGCAAGGAAGCGCATTATGTTTTGCATACTGCCCCCCTTAGAGAACATGAAGAGGAACCCGTAAAGTATATAATAGAGATGTCCCGCGATATAATCGAGGTCAAAAACTGGCAGATGGAGTACCAGCTCCTCTTTGAACGGGTTCCATGTTACATTACCGTAATAGACCGTAATTTCAAAATTATCAGGGCAAATGAAAATTTCCGTGAGAAATTCGGGGATGTTGTCGGGCGTCAATGTTACGAAGTTTACAAAAAGAGAAAATCGAAATGCCCCAACTGCCCCGCGGAGCGCACATTCCGGGATGGCGGCGTGCACCGCTCCGACCAGGTGGGCATCAAGAAAAGCGGTGAAAGGGCATATTACATGTTAACCACCTCGCCTCTTGGACGTGACGCGGACGATATCGCCCATGTTATCGAAATTTCCATCGATGTTACCGAATCCAAGAAACTCGAAAAAGAGGTAATCGAGGCTGAGAGGCTTGCCGCGGTCGGGCAGACTGTCGCCGGACTTGCCCACAGCATAAAGAATATCCTTATGGGTCTTGAAGGCGGTATGTACATCGTCAAGAAAGGGCTGAAGAAAAATGATAATAAAATCCTTGAACAGGGATGGGAGATGCTGGAACGAAATTTCAATAAGACTACATCCCTCGTCCGGGATTTCCTCAGTTTTTCCAAAGGACGTTTGCCGGAGTTGGAGATGGTTGATCCCAATGAACTCGTGGATGAGATCGTGAACCTCTACAAAGATGTTGCCCGAAATGTGGGAGTGGAACTGGTAGCCGACCTGGATGAAAACATCCATAAGGCCCCCCTCGACCCCAAGGGTATCCACACCTGCCTGACCAACCTGGTTTCTAACGCGATTGACGCCTGCCGGATGAGCGACAGGGATGAAAACGAAGTACGAATTCGCGCTGTGGATAAAAACGGAACCCTGTCCTTTGTAGTTTCTGATACCGGAACCGGTATGGATTCGGAGATCAAGCGCAAGGTATTTACAACGTTTTTCACCACAAAAGGAGGAGAAGGAACCGGTTTGGGGTTGCTGACCACCAGGAAAATTGTAAAAGAACATGGAGGGAGTATCTCGCTGGAATCGAGCAAGGAGAAGGGATCGACATTCCGTATGGATTTCCCCAAAAACAGGTTAAACACGTTATATAAAGAAGGTTTGAGTAAATCGGGAGAAAGCAATTAAAGGAGATGTTATGTCTGAACCAAAGACAAAAACAATATTGGTTGTGGACGATGAGGAAGATGTAAGGCAGTACCTGTCAATGGCGTTGATGGATTCCGGTTTCCGGGTAATTACCGCCGGGGACGGATTCGAAGCTTTGGAGAAGGTAAAAAGCGATACTCCCGATTTGATCTCGCTTGACCTCGTTATGCCCAAAAAATCGGGGATAATGTTTTACCGGGAGTTGAGCAGTAATAAGCATTGGGCAAAAATCCCGGTGTTAGTGGTTACGGGTCATGCCCGCGATGATCTCGGGAAGGCGGATTTAAAAGAGTTGACTATGTCCGGGCCGGGAATATATCTGGAAAAACCGGTGAAACCGAAAAACTATATCGCGGCGATTAAAAGATTGATCGGTATGGAAACCAGCGATGATGAATCGGCCGCCGCTGACCAGGTGGAGATGCAAAATGAGTTGAAAAACCTGATAGATGACGCTGATCCGGAGACATTGCGGAAACTCAAAGAGTATCTAAATAAAAAGGAAAGCTAAGTTAACAATTTGAAGGCTATAAAACGGAGATAGAAAAATGAGTAAGAAGATTTTAATTATTGAAGATGAGCCTGATGTAAAAAATTTTCTCGAACAGTTATTTCAGGATGAAGGTTATGATACAGTAACCGCCTCGGATGGCCTTGAGGGACTGGAGAAATTAAGCGAGGGCAAACCGGACCTGATTACGCTCGATTTGCAAATGCCAAAAGACACCGGTACCGCATTTTACCGCAAGATGCACCATAACAACGATTTCAAGGATATTCCGGTTATTGTCATCAGCGGAATTGCCGGCAGACACCTGGCAGTGCGCCAGCCTGTAGCCGTGTTTGATAAACCGATAGATAAAGAAGAACTTATGAGAAAGGTTAAAGAAACCATCGGTTAAACCCTCTTCTTTATCCAGGGCAGGCTCTTATAACTACATCAATTTCTCTGTCGAGAATCCGGTACTACTATTCTCTTTGCATACATCATTTGAAACAACTTAAAAAGTCTAACGTAAATTGTTGACAAAAAGACAACCCGACGGAGAGAATTATGAGCTTGTTCAAGGCTATCGGATTAATTTGTATCTTTCTTTTTCTCATGACGGCATCTGCTGTCGCAAATGCTGGTCAACCGAACACCGTATCGTTCGAACTGCTCGGCGGTGATTACTTAACAGTGGATGTAATACTGCAGGATTCGATTCAGGACCGCTGGCTACTCGATACTGGAGCGGGCGTGCAAATTGTCTCACAGGCATTATTTGACCAGCTCGATATGGTACCCGCAGGACATTTCACCGCTTTTCGCATGACGGGTGAACGATTCGATGTCGAACTGTTCGGTCTCCGCTCGCTTCAGGTTGCCGGTTACCGGAAGGAGAATGTGCTGGTCGCGCTCTGGCCCGTCCTTGACAGCATGGGTATTTCGGGAATCGTCTCATTGAAGTTCTTTGAGGACAGAGCTCTCACAATTGATTTCGTCGACAATTCGCTCACGGTGGAAACCGCAACATCCGTCGAACGCATTGCCGGGAATGGTACGGTCGTTCCAATTGAAACACAACGATATCGTGATAGCGGGCTCGATATATTTGCCGTTTTCAAACTTGGAGACAGCTTTAAAGCCGAATTTGAGATCGATACCGGATCGGGACGGCGATTGTGGATAGATAGTCGATTCCTGTCGAAGCTGGCTATCGATACAACATCCGATACTGTTACCAAGAAGCCGACCGATACGGGAAGCTGGTACATTACGTACCTGGACCGCGTGTCGTTGTGGGATTCACCATCAATATCAACCGATTCTGTCCGTGCAATCTTCCGCGACAACCTTATTTACGACGGTGTTATCGGAATCGGCTTTTGGACCGACCGCGCGATAACGATCGATATTCCCAATCACCGCATGATTGTGCGCTGATATTATCTATGGGTAATTGCCCTTGTATTTTTCTTCAGAAGAAATCCCGGATATTCACCTCGACAATCATAACCTGACGGGCCAGATAGTGGAACACTAATTAAGGGAAATTTAAGGGCCGGTAATCACGCCGTCACCCGGACGCGTCCTCGTACTCCAGCGGCATTTGCTTCTAAAGATTCACCGCCGGGGATAAATTGTTTACGAAAAGGATGACACATTGAAATGACTAAAGGTTTCTGAATTGATACAGTGCCTCGGCGATAAACCTCTATCGGCATAATAAATACTATCACCCCTCCATCCCCGGTCCGCCCTCGAATGTTCCGCCAACACCTTTGATTTCAGCATAAAGCTTTGTTAACCCGGCCTTGGGGTTCGCTATAAAGCAAAATTCCTAATTATGCTTACGGATGAGAATTAATCCCGTTGCAAATTTTATGCGCGTGAGATAATAGCGGTCAAAACCAATCCCACGCCTATTCCCAGCAATGTCGATGCTACGAAATAAAGTACGTTGGTCTGCAGGAAAAAGAAGCCGACCCCAACCCCAATAAGCGTGCATCCTCCTATAGCCCATGTGCTTTTATCTGCCATATTACTTTCATCCTTCATTAATAATGCGATTTCATTATCACGGTTGCGCGAGCGCGTTAATCAGCTTTTCGCAACCGCCGTTATTTATGAATTCCGTATGTTCATCCACCGTATTAAACCGCTTTCCCGTTATTTCATGGCATAACATTTCATAACCGGTAGCCGCGTAAAAATTTTCCAGCATTTTTCGGGTAAGAGGATTGGACATAAGAGATTTCGGTTTGTCTTGCTCCCTGGCCATTTTTAGAGTCCTATACCATACAGCCGCCCCGAGTGCGCCGCATCCATTGCCGCTCAAACCAAGCCCCCCGGCGAATCCGGAAACCATAATTATCTCTTCATCGCTCGCGCCCATATTGCGGATAACCTTTGAAGCACAGCTTGAAGGTTTTTCCGGAAGACCGGATTGCTCACGGGATAAACCATCCCGCGCCGATTGTATCGCTTCCGGCGCCCATTTGCCCGCGAGCCTGAAGCAGGACAGAAACTTACCGGTAATCATATATTTCACTATGCTAAACTTGCTTTTAAAATCGCATCCGGTTACATCGCAACAGTCGGCGCTTCCGGTCCTGTTAACGAAAGATTCCATGATGTGTTGAGTCCCCTCGATAGCGCTGACTATGGCCTGACCGCTGTTTCCGTAACGCCGAAAGGATTCGGTGCCCACGGCGAGTGAAGAACCCCAAAGCATCCCGCATTGATACCCGGTCTGCATTATCCCACCGGCCAATGGTTCAGCGGCGCGCTCCTCTAATTCTTTATTATAACCGAACTCACGGTTCAGTATGTAAAAAAATGTACGTGATCAGGCGCCTAATTTCCGAAATAGCTTTTTAGCGTCATTCGGGTAGGTTTTAACTTCGGTTGAATCCATAATTCTCCATTCACTATTTATAATTGTTAATCTATTTCAACGATTTAAGTTGCAATTTCCCATCCATCAAGCGGATAGAAAAGGTTCCGCCCTCAGCATGCGCCAATCATGCGCGTTTAACGATGCCGCGTGAACTTTTGCCAGCGCTTCATCAGGTTCCGGGACCGGTTTTTCTATCTCTTTATATTCGAGAATATCCGGGGGGTCATATCTTTCATATACAACCACCTTCATATTTTTACCTCATACCATCTTAAATGTTGACCGCGTGAATATACAATCCTCAGCAATAGTTAACTAATCATATTTTTATTATTCGAGCAATAAGGGGCCGGCGTTGGGGGGTTGTTGAAAAAATTTCCAGGAGCGGCATGTTTAGGTTTCCTCCATTTATCGAGGGAAAAGACGCATGCAGATAAATCCTCATTTTAAGGGAAGCTCTTCATTATAGGGCTTCTTCAAAACCTCCCTATCGATTGTCATTGATGTTAATCACCACGTTGCCCTTCTTATGCCCTTTTTCGACATAGGCATGGGCTTCGGCGATTTGCTTCAGCGGGTAGGATCTGTCGATGACCGATTTCATCTTTCCCGATTCATAAAGCCCCTTAAGGAAAACCAAATCCTCTGTCCTTTTTTCCGGAGGGCGCAGTCCGGTGAATTCGATTACGGCTTTTTTCCCGCCAAGCATCGATGTTAATAACATCTGGGGCAAAATAGCGGGAGATAGATCGGTTACCAGATAAATGCCCTTGGATTTCAGCGAATTTTTACATCGGGAAAACGAGCTCTTGCCCACGGCATCAAAGATAATATCATAAGCTTTTCCATTCGCGGTGAAATCTTCCTTCGTATAATCGATAACTTCATCCGCGCCGAGGGATTCCACCATATCCACATTCGAACTACTGCAGACACCGGTAACCTCGGCGCCGAAATAGACCGCGAGTTGCACCGCCGCTGAACCAACGCTTCCCGACGCGCCGATAATAAGAATCTTCTGCCCCGCTTTAATTTTGCCTTTATCCCTGAGGAAAGGCAGTGCCGTGAGTCCGCCGTCGCAACAGGCGGCTTCCTCATGGGAGAGGTTTGACGGTTTCAGGGATATGGTCGCTTTATCCTCCGGCAGGCAAATATACTGGGCATTCGCGCCGTAACCGGCGGTAGTGCCGTATACATGGCCGCCTTCATTAAGCCGCTTCACCGCTTTCCCAGCGGTTTCAATAACACCGGAAAACTCGGTTCCCAGTGTAGTATGCTTCGGCTTGCTTATACCATTGGCAAGCCTGGATATGAAAGGTTTGCCTTTTCTGAACACGCAGTCCACCGCGGTAACTGTCGATGCATGAACCTTAATCAGAACCTCATTATCCGACGGGACAGGTTTTTCGATATCCTCTACCTGAATGACATCGGGGGAACCATATTTTTTATACACTACTGCTTTCATGGATTTTCCTTTTACACGGTTTTAACATATCAAAAGATACCTCCTGTTGACATATCAAACTATTATAGATTAAAAAACGACCTGCTTCAATAGTTTACTTCAATCAGGCAACCTTAACTGTACGAGAGAAAGTATTGACTTACCTATACCCAACGATCAGGGGTTCCTGTTCATATAATTAAACTTGACAACTCGCGATTCATGTAATACTTAAATATTGTAGTAAACATGTCCGGCGTTGAGGGAACCTAATATATTACAGCCGAATACGATAGACCAATAAATCATTACTGCGGTTCGGGGGATGTAATCTTGCGCCGCATAAAGTACCGGGAGCTGGCGGCGCCTGAAGGAACCAGATTGGGATATATTGCGTTTGAAATAAATTGAACGGGAATCGCCTGGCGGTTTTAAATAAAAATATTCGTGAATAATTTGTCGCCTGAAAGGTACGGGTTAGTAGTATGAGTTTTGGGGATATGTTTTGGAATCCGTTTTTATGGGCCGGATTGCTCATCCTTATTTATGTTATTTTCGCGTGGGTGGTAAGCATAATCAAAAAGGACACATCGGTTGTGGATATATTCTGGGGCGCGGGTTTTGTTGTAGCGGCTGCGGTGTATTTTATTTTAACCGATGGTTACTTGCCTCGCAAACTGCTTATTCTGATACTGGTAGCGATATGGGGTTTGAGATTATCAATATATATAGGAATACGCAACCACGGCAAACCGGAGGACCCGCGCTACACTTCAATGCGCGAAAAACATGGTAACAGCTGGCCGGTGCGAAGCCTGTTTACGGTTTTTATATTACAGGGCATCCTGATGTGGATTATTTCCATTCCCCTTCTCACGGCACAACTTCCGGTTACACCTCCGTATCTCTACTGGCTGGATTACCTCGGCATTATCTTCTGGGTAATCGGGTTTTATTTCGAGGCCGTAGGCGATTATCAACTCTACCGGTTCAAGCAGGATCCCCGGAATTCAAACAAAGTATTAAGCAACGGGTTGTGGGGATTGACACGCCATCCCAACTATTTCGGCGAATTCGCCATGTGGTGGGGTTATGGGCTTATCGCGATTACCGGCGGATATTATTGGGTTCTTCTCAGCCCGTTGATCATGTCAATACTGGTCATGAAGTTCTCAGGAGTGGGTTTGCTTGAGAAAAATCTCAAGGAAAAAAAACCGGGTTACCGGGAATATATCGAAACAACGAGCGTATTCTTCCCGTGGCCTAAAAAATCATCTTAAACAGTATCGGTACTTTAATAATGGACAGTTTCGACCGGCCCCAAAAAATAGCTGTAGTCGGCACCGGAATTTCCGGTTTAACGGCATCATACCTGTTATCAAGACGCCATGACATCACGGTTTTCGAAGCCAATGATTATATAGGCGGGCATACTCATACTGTCGATGTTCAATCTTCCGAAGGCACATACGCCATAGATACCGGGTTTATCGTTTTCAATGACCGTACCTATCCAAACTTCCAGAAAATACTGAACCAGCTCGGGGTTGCTTATCAAAAATCATCCATGAGCTTCAGCGTCCGCGATGACCGCACGGGGCTGGAATACAACGGCACATCGGTTAACAAACTATTCGCCCAGAGACGAAACCTTATCAATTCCGCTTTCTACCGGATGCTTTTTGATATCCTGAGATTTAACAAACGCGCGAGAGCGTTGCTCGAAGAAAAGAACGAAACCCTGACTCTCGGGGAATTTATCGAGCAGTCGCGGCTGTCTGCCGGGTTGCGGGAACAGTATTTGATACCCATGGGCGCCGCTGTATGGTCGGCGAACCCGGAAAGTATGCGCGATTTCCCGGCTCTTTACTTCATCAGGTTTTTCGAGAACCATGGCCTACTTGGATTCGGAAACAGGCCCCGGTGGCTTGTTATCAAGGGCGGCTCCCGGGAGTATGTCAAAGCGATAACCAAAACATTCGCCGGCAGAATACGCCTCAGTACCCCGGTGCGTTCAATTCGCCGCCATGATGATTATGTTGAAGTTTATTCCGATGATAACGAACCTGAGCGTTTCGACCTGATAGTCTTAGCATGCCATAGCGACCAGGCTCTTAAGATGCTTGCGGATCCATCCGAAGAGGAGCAAGATATACTCGGCGCGATAGGCTACCAGCCCAACGATACCGTGCTTCACACCGATACCTCGATCTTACCCCGGAAAAAGCTGGCGTGGGGTTCCTGGAATTATCTCGTTCCCCTGCGCCAACAGCAACGGGTCGCGGTAACCTATTATATGAATCACCTCCAGAGTTTAAGGGCGAAAAACGATTACTGCGTTACCCTAAATTACACTCCTAATATAAACCGGGACGAGATTCTCAGGGAATTCGAGTACCACCATCCTGTTTACACGATAAAGGGGATCGAGGCCCAGCGCAGGCGTGATGAGATATGCGGCCAACGGCGCACATTCTATGCCGGGGCCTACTGGGGATTCGGTTTCCACGAGGACGGGGTTCGGAGCGCGCTGCATGCCTGCGAAAAACTTGGAGAGACTTTGTAATTATGGCCGGAGTTGGTGAGCAACAAAGCTGTCTTTATACCGGATGGGTTCAACACCGGCGGTTTGAACCGAAAAATCATAATTTCCGGTTTCCTTTGTTCATGATGTTTTTAGACCTCGCTGAAATCGATAACCTTTTTCCGGAATCAATATGGTGGAGCACCCGGCAGTTCGCGCTAACGAGCTTTCGAAGGAAAGATTACCACGGGGATCCTTCAGTCAGTCTATCCGACGCGGTGCGCGAGACGATAGCGCGTAATTCAGGCAGAAAGATAACCGGCCCTATCCGCATGCTTACTCATCTGCGTTATTTCGGTTACTGTTTCAACCCCTTGACATGTTATTACTGCTACGATGATGACGGGCAATATGTAGATACCATCCTCGCCGAAGTTACCAACACCCCCTGGAAAGAGCGCTATGCCTATGTTCTTACTCCCGAAGGGGATACAGGAACCGAGAAACTGCATCGTTATCGAAGTGTGAAGTCACTGCATGTTTCGCCATTCATGGATATGGAACATGAGTATGACTGGCGTTTTTCGGAACCGGGGGAAAAATTGACAGTTTATATTGAGAGTTTAAAAAGAACGGGTAGAAAAGAAGGTAAGGGACTCGAGCGGGATTTCGATGCTTCCCTCAACCTTGCGAGACAAAATCTTAACCAAAAAACTTTGCGTGAAGCAACTCTGCGATACCCATTGATGACCCTGCAGGTAGTAGCCGGGATACATTGGCAAGCGCTTAAGCTTTTTTTTAAGCGGGTACCTTTCCATCGTCATCCCGCGAAGATTTGACACCGGCAGTAGCAAATCGCGGATGAGAAAACGGAGAATTTTTCATGAAACCGAAAGCTTCGGTTGTCAGTCCCTCTACGGGGCTGTCAACGAGGACAGGTACAGGCTTAATTACCGATATTTTCAGGAAAGGTTTCCTGGCCCGGTTAGGGAGATTTAAAGAAGGCAAACTAACGGTGGTCGACGGCCAACATCAATGGGTATTTGGGGAAATACAGGCGGATTTGAACGCAGTCATTGAAGTTACAGACCAGCGTTTTTACAGGATGATTGCTCTCGGAAGCAGTATCGGCGCCGCGGAAGCATATATTAAAGGATACTGGAGCACCAATGACCTGGTCAGCCTCGTGCGAATCATCATCCGTAATATGGGCGTATTTACCGCCCGCGAACGTGCCATAGCCCGCGCTATGCGCCCATTTAAGCGTTTGTATCACCGCCTGCGGGACAACACTATACGCGGAAGTAAGCGAAATATCCTTGCCCACTATGATTTGAGCAATGATTTTTACAATCTGTTTCTCGACCGCACCATGACCTACTCCTGCGCCGTATTCGATAAAACAGGTATTTCCCTCGAGGACGCTTCGATCGAAAAGTTAGGCCGTATCTGCAGAAAATTGAAATTATCAAAAGATGACCATCTGCTTGAGATCGGTTCCGGTTGGGGCAGTTTCGCGCTGTATGCCGCGTTGAATTACGGATGCCGGGTAACAACTACCACTATCTCGGACCGGCAGTATGAGTATACCATCAAGCGAATCAAAGAGGAGGGGTTTGGCGACCGGGTTACCGTGTTAAACAAGGACTACCGGGAACTCGAGGGCCAGTATGATAAAATCGCCTCCATTGAAATGATCGAAGCCGTTGGTCTAAGGCATCTCCCTGTCTTCCTCCATAAATGCAGTACTCTTCTCAAACCCGACGGATTGATGGCGTTGCAGGCGATAACCATCTCAGACCAGCGTTTCGATGACTACCGGCGTTCGGTGGATTTTATACAAACCATGGTTTTCCCGGGGGCAAGCCTTATATCCATCAGCAACCTGATGAATAACCTTCGCAAGCATACAGATATGCGTCCCATTGACCTCGAGGATATAACGCCCCACTACTCGGAAACCCTCTCGCGCTGGCGGGAACGATTCTTAAAACGTCTCGATGATATCCGCCGCCTTGGTTTCACCGATGAATTCATCCGTCTCTGGGATTACTATCTCGGTTACTGCGAAGGCGGTTTCCGCGAGGAATATATCGGCGATATCCAGCTACTGCTGGCTAAACCACGCCACAGGATTTCTGGATATGAAAGGGGGGTTGCCTGATGCTTCGCGCCGCCATGAAATTAGCCGAAAACGGTTATATTCCGGATAGCATCAATCGGATTGCCATCCGCCGTTTACTCGCGCGGCGTTTATCGCGCGAATCATCCGCTTCCAAAACCGACAGGGAAAACCGGATGGCAACAATGGTCGAGGAAATCAAAAAAAGCCCCATCGCCCTCGTACCGGATAAAGCGAACGAACAGCACTACGAAGTCCCCGCTCCATTTTTTGAGTTAGTCCTCGGCAAACATTTAAAATACAGCGCAGGTTACTGGCCTGAGGGAATTAATAATCTCGATGACAGCGAAGCGGCTATGCTGGAACTGACCTGTCAGCGCGCGGGATTGAAAGATGGACAGGAAATCCTCGAACTCGGATGCGGGTGGGGCTCGCTTACATTGTGGATGGCCGAACATTACCCCGGCAGTTCAATAACCGCCGTGTCCAATTCCAACAGCCAGCGGGAATTTATCGAGAAGCGCGCCGGTGAAAGGGGATTGGATAACCTGCGGATTATCACCCGTGATATGAATGATTTCGATATCGACCAGAAATTCGACCGGGTGGTATCGGTGGAGATGTTCGAGCACATGCGCAACTACGAACAGTTAATGCGCAAAATCTCTGGATGGCTCAAAGCTGACGGCAAGTTGTTCGTGCATATCTTCTGCCACCGCGAATACGCCTATCCCTTCGAAGACCGGGGGGAGGGCGACTGGATGGCGCGCCATTTCTTCACCGGCGGTTTAATGCCCTCCGCGGATTTGCTGACGAAATTTCAGGATGATATAAAACTCGAACAGCAATGGAAAGTCAACGGTATGCATTACGCGCGCACATGCCATACCTGGATAAACCAGATGGATAAACATCGGCCCGAGATCATGAACATCTTCGCGGGTGTTTATGGAGAGGATAATGCCCGTATGTGGTACGGCCGCTGGAAACTGTTCTTCATGGCCTGCGAGGAACTTTTTGCCTTTAAAAGGGGCGATGAGTGGTATGTGGCCCACTACCTTTTTGGAAAATAACAGGAAAGCCGTATGACAGCTATAATCCTGTTTTTCATCGGACACTGGTTTCTGTCCCTGATGTATCATACAGTCTTCCTGCACCGGTACTCCTCCCATGCCATGTTCACCATGTCCCGTTTCTGGGAACGCGTCTTTTTTGTGTTCACATGGCTGGCGCAGGGTTCGTCGTTTTTAATCCCCCGGGCATACGCTATTATGCACCGGCGCCATCATCAATACAGCGACACAGATAAAGACCCTCATTCCCCCTACAATTACAGCAATGTTATAAGCATGATGATTGCCACATACAGGGAATATAACTACATAAAAAATCACCGGGTGCCGGAGGATTTCGATACCGGAGGCTACCCCCGTCCGCCGGAGTGGCCCCGCTTTGAAAAAATTGCCGGGAATCCCGCGGTCAGGATTGTTTTCATCCTCGCTTATGCCGGTTTTTACATCGCTTTCGCGCCATCGCCATGGTGGTTTCTGCTTATCCCCATACATGTTTTAATGGGCCCCATTCATGGTGCAATCGTGAATTGGTGCGGTCATAAATACGGCTACATCAACTATACGGAAACCGGGGACCGTTCCCGCAACACCCTGCCTGTCGATATCCTGATGATGGGCGAACTATTCCAGAACAATCACCACCGGACGCCGGACAAAGCCGGTTTCGCCCATAAATTCTACGAATTCGATCCAACCTATATCGTTGTCCGCCTGTTAAGTGCCATAAAAATAATTCACCTGCCCCAAACCGCGAGATAACGGCAAGTACAATCCCTGATTGTTAATTCCTGACCTTGGAATAGAGGACGCGGTTGCCAGCATCTTGCCATTTGACATAACAGATTTTTTGGTTATATTTAAACTGAGGTCTAAGATGTTTTTCTTTTCGAAAACTATATTCGAGCTATAGAGGGTATTATGAGAAATGTATTTTTAATCATGGCGATATTCTTATCTTCAGCGGTAAGTTACGCGACCATAATAGATATTCCCGGGGATTATGGCACCATTCAGGAAGGCATCGACGCCAGTTCCTATGGAGATACGGTCATTGTCCAACCGGGAATATATTATGAAAACATAAATTTCAACGGGCATTGCATTGTTCTCTGTTCTAATTTCCTTTTCACTGGAGATACGAGTTTTATTTCATCGACGATTATTGATGGGAATGGGGAAGGGCGGGTGATAACATTAGAAAATGACGAAGACAGTACCACAGTAATTGCAGGACTTACGATACAAAATGGTTTAAGTAACTACGGGGGCGGAATATACGCTGACCACACCATACCTACTATTAGGAACAATATAATACGGAACAATTTGGTCCGAGGTAGCGCCGGTGGTGGAATTTTTATCAACGACAATGCGAAAATCATCAACAACTTAATCATGGATAACAGCGCGCGGGGCGCGTACAACTTTGACGGTTCTGGGGGAGGAATTAGCTGTCGAGGGATGCGGCCAACGATTTCGGGAAATATAATAACGGGAAATAGCGCTTGGGGAAATTGGAGTGGGACAGGATGGGGGGGCGGAATCAACTGCGGAGCAGAATATCCCATAATCCGGGATAATATAATCGTTAAAAACACTTCGGGCGGAGGCGTGTTCAATGGTCTTGCCGCGGGCGGAGGCATAAACATTGCAAGTTCAACGGCATTGGTTTTAAATAACACCATTGCTGATAATACTACATGGAATTGGGGAAGCGGCATTCACATCCGGTATTCGGAGGCGACCTTAATTAACAATATTATCTGGAATAATAGTCTGCATGAACATGAATCATCTATAAATGTCACTTGGTGTGATATCGACGGTGGCTGGGAAGGCGAGGGCAATATTGACGCCGATCCTCTATTTGTTGATCCATACTATTACAATTATAACATTTATTCTGTTAGTCCATGCATCGACGCCGGCGACCCGCGTTATACCGACCCCGATAGTACCCGCTCCGACATTGGAGTTTTTTTCCTGGAACATCCCTCCCCGGGAAATATATGGTATGTTGCTCTATGGGGAAATGATACAACCGGAACTGGCGAACCGGATAATCCATTCAGAACAATTCAGCATGCGATTAACATATCATTTTTCGAAGATACCATAATAGTCAGACCCGGCACTTATACGGAAAGCATCGATATTGTAGCGGAAAAGATTCTGCTTGCCTCAAACTATATCTTTACCGGGGATACTTCTGACATATCACGAACAATCATTGAGAATCCGCCTGATTTCGACAGCAGTATAGTAGATTTCGTCGACTGTGATACTTCGCTAACATTGATGGGATTCACTATCAAGGATGGAATATCATCAGGAATAAAATGTGTTAACGCCAGTCCCAGGATTATCAGGAATAAAATCCAAAACAATTCTGGAAGCGGTATTGTATTACTTGAATCGGATGCGATTATCGATTCCAATCTTATTGCAGGTAACACCGTTGATTCTCTGGGGGGCGGTATATATTCTTATCGGTCCGAGCCATTTATTATAAATAACCGCATTGAACATAATAGTGCGAACAATGGCGCCGGGATATATGGTATTTATTCCCCGGGAAGTATTAAGAATAATATTATCAGGAATAATAATTCGGTTCAATATGGCGGAGGCCTTTTCCTTATGTGGTTGACTCCCGAAATCACCGGGAATAGAATCTCCAATAATTCAGCCGGGATTTCGGGCGGAGGAATATTTAGTGACTCGACAACTGCTATTTTAACTCATAACATCATTACAGAAAACATCTCATACCAAAAGGCGGGCGGATTGTATTGTTCGGCGTTCGAAACCACCATCCTTAATAACACAGTTGTTGGAAATATAGTCTCTAACGGAAATGGAGGCGGGATTTATTTGAAGGATTCAAATTCCAAAATCACCAATACTATAGTTGGAGGGAATTTTGCTCCACAAGGTAGAGAAATCTATCTTGCCGGAAGCGCCCCTGTTATAACCTATTGTAATATCGCCGGAGGCTGGCAGGGTTATGGCAATATTAGCATCGATCCACTGTTCAGAAATTCGCCCGCGGGTGATTTTCATCTGATGTCCACAGACTGCGGCGATCTCTATGATTCGCCATGTATCGACGCGGGGCATCCGGCCCATGCAGATAGCTTGTTGGATTGTTCCTGGGGACTTGGAACGGTAAGAAGCGACATAGGCGCTTATGCTGGCGGGGATTCGCTTTTATCAGGAAGAAGGCTGTATGTACCCGATGATTTCCTTTTAATTCAAGAGGCGATCAATGCCAGCTATGACGGCGATACCATCCTCGTTCGTCCCGGGGTTTACATGGAAAACATTGATTTAATCGGTTATAATATTGTCCTCGCATCTCTGTTTCTCACTACGAATGATACTTCCTATATAAGTTCAACAATTATTGATGGCGATTCATCGGGTTCAGTGGTAAGATTGGTAAATGATGAAGATAGCACAACAGTTATATGCGGATTTACCCTCAGGAATGGTTTAAGTGAAGCTGGCGGTGGAATTTACTGCACAGCATCACCGAGAATCCGGCACAATATTATAAAAAATAACACAACATATGATGCCGGAGGCGGGATCTCATTTGGAGGAAATAATTTAAATATTGTAATCAGCGATTGCAGGATATTTGATAATAAGGTATTAAACCGAAGCGGGGTTGGTGGAGGAATATCCGTCGCGGCAACAGGCGACCCACTAATAGTTCATTGCGAAATAGAAGGCAATTCTGCGCTGGGAAGTCATTCCATTGGTGGTGGTATTTTCTCAACATATGGAACTCTTAATATTTCTAATTCGGTTATCCATAATAACACAGCTGTTTTAAGTGGCGGGGGTATCTATTATTATTGGTCTGAAGGTAGTATCGAAAACGTCATCGTATATAATAACTCCGCCCTGAGCGATACAAGTAAGGGGGGAGGAATAGTGAGTAGCTCCAGAACATCCTTCATCATTAATAATGCAATTATATGGGGTAATGATGCTTCAATTTATCCTGGTATTTATATTGATGAGGGATCTACACCTATTATCTCCTACTCCAACATCCAGGACACCCTTATCCCGGGCCCCGGGAATATAAGCATCGACCCCCTCTTCAGGGACCCGGACAGCAACAACTTCCACCTGATGGCTACTTACTGCGGAGACCCTTATGATTCGCCATGCATAGATGCCGGCGATCCCGCTATTGTTGACACCCTCATTGACTGTCTGTGGGGTTTAGGAACCATCAGGAGCGATATGGGCGCGTACTCCGGCGGGGATGAAGACCAGACCGGTATCGATGAACGTGAAAACCGGATTCCAACCTCTTTCTCCCTCTTCCAGAATTACCCCAATCCCTTCAATCCTTCGACCACCATCAAATACCAACTGCCTTCCAATAGCAAAGTGAAGCTGGATGTTTACAACCTGCTGGGGCAGAAGGTAAAGTCGCTGGTCAATGAATGGCAGACGGCAGGGTACAAAGCGGTTCATTGGGATGCTTCCGGGTACGCATCCGGTATTTATTTCTACAGACTAACCGCCGGTAAATTCACCGAGACCAAACGGATGTTATTGCTCAAATAATCCTTACATCTATTTAATCAGGTTCATCTTCCTCGTAACCTGGTCATGACCCGCGCGAAGTTTGTAAAAATACATTCCCGAACTGACATCTTCGGCAGACCATGTTGTAGTCCAACGTCCGGCAGTTTGATACTCATCGATAAGCACCGCCAGCTGTTCGCCCAGAATATTATACACCGCCAGTTTTACATGGCAGTCCCGCGTGAGATCATACTCGATATTCGTCCCGCTGTTGAACGGATTTGGATAATTTTGGTAAAGGGCGAAAACAACCGGAACTTCCGGGTTAAACGGGTCATCGATCCCTGTAGGTTCTACCTGCACAAACTCCACCCTGTTTCCAAAGAAAATCGGGACAGCTAATTCATCGGTAAAATTGTTATAGGAAATATCCGCCGGGCTCGCGCAATGCGATGAGTAAAATTGCGGAGGACCGGAGAAATTGTGGTCAAACCTGTAGATGGCGTTGGAGCCCCAGGATGAAACGTAATAGTTCCCATAGCTGTCCATTGTTAAACCATCTAGGCCGTTAAGGGGCGTGTTAATCAGCGTGGAAACTGTCGAGTCCTCGATGTTCACCGCCTGAATGGGCGAGTTGTTTCTTGAGCAACACAATAAAAGACGGTTGTTTTGCTCGTCGTAAAACAATCCGTTGGGATTGCTGATGCCGCCGTCAACAAAAGTGGAGTAGGATTGCCACTCGGGGTTGATACGGAAGATTTTGTGTACCTGGGGATCGGAAACATACAGGTAACCCTCGTTGTCCGCGGTAATGTCATTGAGAAGCGAGGAACCGGGGATGGCCATGTCAAAAACCATGTCTCCCGTCTCCAGGTCAAATCCTCTAACGCCGACATATCTTCCGGCTACATAAACATTATTCCCAACAATACAAATTCCCGCGAAACATGTGCTGTGGGTAACGAAAAGGCTTTGGGCGCCGTTAGCGTCGATAGCCACCAAATCCCCGCTGGCCCAGTTGGATACCAGGTAGCGGTCATAGAGGGAATCATAGACAATGCTTTCGGGTTGATTTAAAAGCTGAGCTTCGGCGGTAAGACCCGCCAACATGATCGATAAGATCACGGCTATTAAAGTTAGCGCCTTGTTCATTTTCACTCCTTTTTTTAGCGACAGTAATCTGTCATTACATTCTCTCCCGGAGATGGTTAACAAATTCTCCGGCATTTCTTAAACTCTCAGCGCCCTCTCCAATGCCGTTTTAAATCAGATAATTATTCCAAAAGGTTTTAAACTACAACCGCTTCTAAAGCGGTGGAATTCCACCACCTTAAGATACATAATTTCTTTCCAAAAAGTTTCATTAGATATTTGTAATAATTCTACCTGACTTGGAATTATAATTTACATGGTTATTTCCCCTCGATAAACCGAGAAAACAAAACATGTCCCTCGTTCGGAAGTTGTATAAGTAAAAAACCCCCGGACCTACCGGGGGTTCTGTTTGAATAAATGGTATTTTCCGTTTTACTTCACCAGGTTCATCTTTCGGGCTGTCGTATAATCACCCGTTTCCAATTTATAGAAATAAACGCCCGACGCCACCGCCGAAGCATCCCATACCGCCGCGTGTTGACCGGCATCCATGTAACCATCAACAAGCGATTCTACAACCTGACCGGCGAGATTATAAACAATTAGAGTTACATTGCCTGATTCGCTTAACTCGAATGGTATCGAAGTTACGGCATTGAATGGATTGGGATAGTTACATCCCAGCGATGGTTGTTCCGCGGTTATCCCGGTTTCATCTTCGCGGTCCAGCCACTGACCCTCATACCAATTCGCTTGGCCATTTCCGCCGCGAGCCCACTCCTGGTAAAAGAAGAATTCATCACAGCATTCTCCATACCAATCATCCACGGCAGGACCGGCCTTTATGGTTATCGCGTTCAATCCAGCGATTCCCGGAACCGGCGGCACGGCATAGAAATAACTGCCAGTAAAAGTATTCTTTCCGGTAAGAGCTGAATAAACAAGCCTGTTCAGGTTCATATCGATTTGTGTCCCCATACAGCCGCCCCTTGTAGGGTAAAGCTCGCCATAGAAATCCCTCGTCTTCCAACCGCAGTTTCGCACGGTTAAATCCCATTGGATTACCCCATTCACGTTGGGCACGTATGGAGTTAAAACCTCCATCTCACATGGACCATATCCGCTTTCGACGTTAAGAAGGTACACATCGGTATCCCAGCTGGCAAGTCCATAGGAATCAGTAGAACCGACCACGACATAACTGCAATAGTAGGTCTGCTTGATACAGCTTCCCCATTCGTTGCCGGGGCCTCCATAAGTGGAATCCCAATCCAACGCGCCGTTGCCGTCGGTCTTTATAACAGTCAACTGATTATAACCGGTGGAATTAGTATAACCGGTCATAACATACCCGCCGTCGGCGGTCGCCTCAACGCTGGCCGCCCTCTCACTGCTGGCGGTACCGAAGAAATTGTGCCATACAAAAGCTCCCCCGCCGTCGGCTTTCACCAGGTAAGCATCCTGCAACCCTGAACCGTAGGATTCGGTATAGCCGCCGATTATAAATCCTCCGTCCAATGTTTCTTTCGATGATGTGCCGGCGTCATTGCCGGAACCTCCATAGGTATTGGTCCACAGGATATTCCCTGCTCCATCCAACTTAATAAGATATACATCCTCGTAACCGGCGCCAAAAGACGCCGTCCATCCGGCGATATGGAAGCCGCCATCGGAATTCTGCGAGACCGACGTTCCCCAGTCATCAAGCAAGCCGCCGAAGCGGTAATGCCACATCAAGTTGCCATTGGGGTCAACACGGACTACGTACACATTATCCGCGCTGTCCTGAGTCGCGGAATAGCCGGTGGCGATATAACCGCCGTCATCGGTTTGATCGACCGATAATCCGGCATTACCGCCCCCAATCCCGTAATTGGTCATCCACTGCATAGCGCCGGTGGAATTCGTTTTAAGGAAATAGAGATCGGTAACTCCTCCATAGAGCACCCTGCCAGTTATTATATAACCGCCGTCGCTGGTTTCTTTTACGCAACTGGAAACATCATCATCGCCCATTAAATCAAAAGTAGTACTCCACATAACACTCCCGGTATCATCAACTTTTACCAGGTAAACATCGCTGTTGCTGGTATCCGGGGTTGTCCTTTTTTGCGTGTTGCCGGCGATGATATAACCGCCGTCGCTGGTCAAGTCTACGCAATTGCCATGGTCATAACAGCTGTCCGCGTTAGCGAATGTATTTTCCCAGATAACATCCTGCGCGGATGCCGTTACGAACAACAGAGCTGGCATTATTAACAACGCCAATATTGTTTTTTTCATCATTCCTCCCGCTATAAAATTTTGTTTAATTGAAGGTAAATAGAATCCGTAAATCACCTCCTTAACTCACATTAAAGTGGTTCGGCAAGGCAACGAAAATTGATTTCTGCCGACAATATTATGCTTCTTAATTTGTTAGCACCCGATGGAAATCTGCCGGTAAAAGCCCGTTGTGATAAGCACTCGAATATAATTAGACACATCCGAATTTACAAGGGAAATATTTACCATTTATCAAAATTTGTAATATATGTATATTATCCGCCCGGGGTCATTCTGAGATGTGTTTCATGCCGCCTCTATTAGTTTAAGCTATACAACAAGTTACACTAACCCACCTCCCCCTGAAGCAAAAAAACTCTTATATCGAATAAAATAAATAATAATACTTGACAAGGGGTGTCGGATATGTTATTTATTAACACTTTCATCATTGTTTCAATACCCGCGCAGATATAAATAATCGCTTTTCAATTTCTTCGTTCTGGATACCCCGTATCAAATTTAAAGGAATAATTAATTGGTATTATGTATCCGTCCTCATATACCCTATCCCCGCTTGAGAAACCTATACTACAGGATGCCCCCGATACTGCGATTCTCATCCTGTAGCGATGGAGGCGGCTCGCCGCTTGCGCGCAATACCGTGGGGTTCACCCTGCCTTTTGCTCTACTGCCTGTTTTGTCATTGGCTATTATAATACACTCCCTGCTGATCGTACTTATACAAAGTCTCGAAGCGAGATTATTATTAATATGCAAACCACACCTGGGGGAATCCCGGGAATTCAATATCCCCGATGACGATTTTAAACCTTCCGGATGCTGGCAAAACACAATCATTCCCCGGGCTCCGCCCCAATAACTTAGCTGAATCTCACTATTTCACATCAAGTTTCAATATTAATTATCTACAACCAATTTAACAGGAGAATTCATAATGAGAAATACAGTTGTTTTCTTATTCATCGCGATAATTACAGCCGGTTTCGCTCCGGCGATGGTTTCCGCCCATTGGGATCCGGGCGACGGCCACAAAATGCATTACCCGCAACTGCCGGATACTACCGGCTGGGATGTAAACGCCACATTCCCGGTAATCCTCGCCGATGATTGGCGGTGCACCCAGAGCGGTCCGGTGGATGAGATCCACTTTTGGGGTTCATGGCGGCATGGAGACACCGGAAATATCCTTCGATTCGAATTAAGGATCCATGAGGATATACCCGCCGATCCGCCGGAGATTCCCTACAGCAGACCCGGCGATGTTCTCTGGAATTACACGGCGTTCAATTTCGACATCCGCCCGCTGTCCTCAGTGACTCCTGAGGGATGGTATGATCCTGAACAGGGAGGATACATTCCGGATGACCATCACCGTTACTTCCAGTATAACATAACCGACCTCCCGGACCCGTTTGTGCAGGAAGAAGGGACTATCTACTGGCTGTCGGTTACTGCCGAAGTGGAATTCCCCAACAATACCAGGTGGGGATGGAAATCCTCGGTTGACCATTGGAATGATGACGCGGTATGGAAAGTACCCGGCTCCGATTGGGTGGAAATGTACGAACCTCCCGACTTCGACGAATCTCTTGACCTGTCCTTCGTTATCAACGGAGCAGAGCAGGACACATGCTGTTGCGTGGTCAGGATGGTAAACCACGGACCCGATCCGGTCGATTGCGGCGGTTCCTTCCAGATTACCGGTACTGTCTGTAACACATGTAATCATCCCATAACCACTGATGTATGGTATGGAGTATCCGCATTTGGCAACTTCTACCAGCAGGGATTATTTAACAATATACCCTTGAATCCGGGACAGTGCATAAGCGGTCTACTGACTCAGCATGTACCCACATTCGCCCCAACCGGCATTTACAGGTACGTGGCTTACTGCGGCGAATACAGCACCGGCGAGATTTGCGATTCGGCGAGTTTCGAGTTTAACATCGTTTGCCAGTCTCCCAACGCTAAAGGCGGCGATTGGTACACCGAAGGAAATCTCTTTGGTATAGACGTACCTGTTCCCGGGGAATACAGCCTTATAGGCAACTATCCTAATCCGTTCAATGCCACGACCACTATAACTTATGAACTACCTGTTTCCGGCAATGTAAACCTCGAGGTTTACAACATCAAGGGACAGTTAGTTGAAACATTGGTTGCGGGCCATGTTGACGCGGGTACGCACAACGTTTCCTGGGACGCTTCCCAGTACTCCAGCGGCGTTTACTTCTACAAACTCACAGCCGGCGATACAGTACTTACCAAGCGCATGACATTACTCAAATAATTGATTGTTCAATTATGCCTAAGGGCAAAACCTCGGCCCGGAGACGAGTTGCTATAAGGAAGTTTATAGCCCGTCTCCGGGGAGGTTTCCCTCCCATGCAGGCTTACGTAGTTAGCCGCTTTCTTTTTTCTTCACATGGTAGTGAAACGAAACCTGTTTTATTGTAGATCTTGAAACTTTAGAAACGTCTTTATTAATCATTTGGACCGAGGTGAAATTTATCATGAAAAAATTATTAAAAATTGTATCCATACCCATCTTTTTTTCCTTTTTTATAATGACGGCAGTACCAGGTAATGCGTCTGCCAACCAAATCGAGAAACGGGGAGAGGAAATCAATCCTGCGCCCTTAGCCATCATCTCAATTGCCGTAACTGTAGTCGGTATCGGGGCTACTATATGGGGAGTATGGGCGAGTCAGCCTGATCCAATTGCCGAAACATATAATTACGCTTACGCCGGAAGCTGGTGCTGTGGCGCGTCCGACAGCGAATCCGACGAAGCTTACTTCCCGGATCTCCTCGCCGAAACCCAGGCCGGACCGGTTACATGCCGCCATGGCGCTTACGGAATGGGTTTCGCCAAGGCATGGTTTGACCAGGTAGAAGAAGGCGATACCAGGGCTACCGGGCATGCAAGGGGAAACTGCTACGCCAGCGCACCATCATGTCATGCCGAGGCTGAAGGTTATGCCAAGTTACAGGGCTCTACCGCATGGAAAAAAAGTGTTCTCTCGGGCACTGTAGATGACAGCATGTACATGAAAGCGCAACTTTATTTCGATGAGTTCTCTCTCAAAGCGCTAAACGTCCCCGGATATACCGATGACGACACCGCCAATATCAAGTACCAGGTTACCTGGGGTACCGATACGCTTACCGTTTTCGAAGGCAGTGTGATTAATAACGGCGATAGTCTTGAAACCACCGGAGACTTCATCGGGATGGATATTGTCCGCGATGATAGCGGATATGTAACATTCGGTACCTGGCCCGATACAATCGAAGTCGATTTTTACGCGCCGGACAGCTCTGAAATCACCATAAATTCTATCGTAAGTCCCAGCTCTTTCGCCGGCGGTCCAGAAGTATGCGAAATCTGCGGCGATGTGGATATGTTCCCCGATGCCTATCCCATTGAAGTCCCCCCAGGCGGAAGTTTCGGCTTGACCGGAATTATCGCCAATCCCACCCAGAATCCTATTCAAAACGATGTTTGGGTCGGAGTGATGTTCAACGGTAATTTCTTCGAACTATGGAATTTCCCCAATATTCATCTCAACCCCGGCCAGCAGGTACAGGCGCATCTCGTACAGGAAGTTCCCGTTTACGCGCCCCCCGGGCAATATGAATATATCGCGTTCTGCGGTCAGAAGCCGGAGTTGGAATGCGATTTCGCTATCTTCGATTTCAATGTTGCTGGACCTCCATTGACCAATGGCTTCGATAAGTGGGGTATTCAGGGAGGATGGAACAATGAAAGCAGTGCTAAAAACCGAATTATCCCGGAAGAGCCGTCTCTATCGGAGGCTTATCCGAATCCATTCAACGCCGAAGTGACGATTCCGTTTACCCTCACCTCAGCGGGACATGTGGAGCTTAAGGTCTATAACCTTTCAGGGCAATTAGTGGAAACTCTCGCTGATTCACATTTTGATTCGGGAAATCAATACGTAACCTGGGACGCTTCGGGTCTTACCTCGGGTATCTATTTCTATAAGCTTTCCACCGACGGTAAAACCTTCACCAAGCGCATGACATTGTTGAAATAGGCATCCACTTCTACTTTCAGGGAGGACAGCAAGTCCTCCCTGACTACCCCCCACAAATACTGCAACCCAACCTTTCCGTTGACATCCATATACGGAATTTATATATTACCGCTGGTGTAGTGGTCTTCACATGAAAATAATATGTAATTATTTTGATACATCACCAATTTACCCACTCTGCTCAGGAGGAATCATGATACGCAATGTTATCTTGCTGTTTGCCGTTGTGTCTTTGCTCGTTTGCCCGCTGAATGCATTCGCCGATGAGACCAAAGACGCCAACGAAAACAAAATGACCATCGAGGAAAGGATCGAACTGGGAGGTTTGATAATTCCCGATGAAGTTAAGGAACGGTTCAAAAAACTCAACCAGCAACCGGAGCCGGAGCTTCTAAACACCGAGGAGGTTTTCGACTGGCGCCAGATGGGCGGCGTTACCCCGGTGAAAGACCAGGCAAACTGCGGGTCATGCTGGGATTTCGCGGCGGTCGGCTCATTCGAATCGGCTGTACTTATTGCCGACGGCATCGAATGGGACCTCTCCGAGCAACAGGGTCTCGTGTGCAATACTTATGGCTATGGCTGTGACGGCGGCTGGATGGAAGCTGTTTACGAACTGTTCATGTCATACGGCGCCGTTGAGGAAAGCTGTATGCCATACGAAGCCGATGATACAGTACCCTGCTACCAGGATTCATGCGTGGTCGTTGTCTACCAGGACGATTATATCGACATCCCTAATAATGTCAACTCCATCAAGAATGCCCTGTTGACCGGGCCTGTGGCCACTACCTTTACCGTGCACGGCGGTTTCCATTGGGATTGCTACGAAAATGTTTACAATGGTTCCAACCACGCGGTGGTTATCGTGGGCTTCGACGATGAACTCTGCGGCGACGGCGGATGGATAGTTAAAAACAGCTGGGGCACCGGCTGGGGAGACGATGGTTATTTCTATATGCCCTACAATTCCTGCGGAATCGGCTATTACACACAGCTCCCGGTATATTCAGGTGGTTTGCGTCCGGAACTGACCTACAGCCCCGATTCGATAATAATAAACGTACCCGCCGGAGGACAGGGCAACGATATACTTGCTCTCGGAAATATCGGCGAGGGCGATCTTCTCTTCCGCTTGAATGTAGCCACCCCGGCAAACCAGGATTCTTTCGGATACTTCTGGTATGACTCCGACAGCCCGGAAGGACCCGAATACAACTGGATTGACATCACCGGTATCGGCGATGTGGTGAACTTCCCGGGCGACATCGATGACGGCAACTCCGGCCCCATCGACCTCGGTTTCGATTTCAATTACTACGGAAATACATTTAACAGCATCTGCGTATGCACCAACGGGTGGGCATCTTTTACCGATGACACTTCGGTTGAATGGGGCAATCAACCGATACCGCACCCGGAACCGCCCAATAACATGATAGCTCCGTTCTACGACGATATGAACCTCGAGAACGGCGGCAATGTGTATTTCTACTCCAACGATACCGACACGGCGGTAATCGCCTGGGTCGATGTCCCCGACTGGCGCCAGGAGGGAATTTTCACCTTTGAAATAGTTTTAGTGGCTCCCGACAAGATTTTCTTTGAGTACAACTCCATGGGTCCCGGCCGTCTTGACGAGGCTTCCATAGGAATCGAAAACGGCGCCGGAACAGTCGGTCTTGAAATCGCTTATAATGAAGAATACACCACCGGTCAAAAAGCGGTTGAGTTCACCCTCGGCGAAGCCCTTGACTGGCTTTCTACCGATATTACCAGCGGCACCATAGAGCCTAATGCCGCGGAAGATATAATCGTAACCTGTTCGGCGGGCGGCCATCCGGAAGGAACTTACCGCGCCGTTCTGGAACTTTCAACAAACGATCCCCAGAACCTGTACACAGATATCCCCGTGATAATGAATATAGGCGAGACCGAGATGGTTTCTATCGACATGATTCC
Organism: Candidatus Zixiibacteriota bacterium; assembly: GCA_014730345.1. Classification (GTDB taxonomy): domain Bacteria; phylum Zixibacteria; class MSB-5A5; order UM-FILTER-46-8; family UM-FILTER-46-8; genus WJIJ01. Next base: position 36,463 of record WJIJ01000114.1, read on the forward strand.
GGATAATCCACCGGTTACCGTTCCCGCCGGCGGCTCGTTCACATACACGGGTATTCTCAGCAATAACACCGGCGAGTATATGAGAGGCGATGTCTGGATAATGCTGAACGTGCCCGGTGTCGGTATGTATGGCCCGCTTCAGCTTATCCGCGCTGTACCTCTCGCTCCCAACCAGACCATTACCGTACCGGGAATAAGGCAGAACGTACCAACCTATGCCCCACAGGGAACATACGACTACATTTCCTACTGCGGATTATATCCATACATGGCCCTGGATTCCGCCAGCTTCGAATTTACGGTTACAACGCCGATGATAAGCGGGGCCGAGGATTGGAATACATCTCCATGGCTTAACAGGGAAACCGATGGTCAATTACCGGAGGTTTTCTTCGTGGAGCAGGCATATCCCAACCCGTTCAACGCCACGACCACGATAAGCTATGGATTGCCTGCCGCGTCCGATGTAAACCTGTCGATTTACAATATCATGGGTCAGAAAGTTGAAACCCTTGTCGATGGGCATCAAACAGCAGGTTATAAAACTGTGCGGTGGGATGCGTCCGAGTACTCTTCGGGAATATATTTCTACAAGGTAGTCGCCGGAGACCAGGTAATTAACAAACGGATGACACTGCTGAAATAAACTAATCTCCTTTCAAGTAATTGCCAGGCCCGCGGTGTTAAACATCGCGGGCTTTTTTAACTTGTGCTCACAAACATTACCAAAAAGCTGTAATACAAAATAATTGTTGAAATTTGGAGGCGAATATATTATTCTAAAATACAATCGCTGCTATTTCGAAGCAATTGACCGGAACGTCTTCTCTGAATGCATCAACGGTTGGACCCCGGTAGCTCATAATTTCGAATCTGGAACGGTATTTGATTTCCCGGAAGGTGTTTAGAGCCGTCAGGTAACCATAAAAATAATATTTATAAACATTAATCTTTGCTACGGAGGTTCAAGATGAACAGATTGTTTATCGCGTTAATTCTGGTATGCATATTAATGCCCGTCGCGGCGGCCCAGGATACGCTGTGGACCAGGACTTACGGAGGTACTCAGGCGGATATCGGCCGTCGCATACGTTGTACGTCCGATGGGGGTTTCATAGTAGTGGGTGATACTTATTCATTCGGCGCCGGGGAGAGAGACCTTCTGCTGTACAAGATGGACGCAAACGGCGATTCGGTATGGTCCAAGGTTTATGGAGGCGCTTTTAATGAAATCGGGTTATGGGTTGAAGAAACCAGCGATGGCGGGTATATTGTTTCAGGCAGAACTGAAACATGGGGACAGAGTCCTATTAATATCTGGATAATGAAAACCGATGGCCAGGGTGATTCATTGTGGAGCAAAGTATATTGGAAGGGCGATCACTATAATTTTGGATCAGCAATTTGCCAGTTCGATGATAGCTCATACATAGCCGCTTGCGGGCAGGGACCTTATTCTACTCTCGATTTATGGCTCCTAAAATTAAATCTCTATGGCGACACCCTCTGGACGGTTAATTACAATCCCAGTGGATGGTGGGATGAGCCATACTCGATGTACAAAACCGCTGAATCGGATATAATTATTGGCGGTTTGGGGTTTAGCATGAGCCTTAGCTGGCAGGGCTTGATTATGAAGATTGACTCAACCGGTAGCCCCATTTGGACGAAGTTTTACGGCGGTAACGAGGATGATAGAATCTATGACGTTAAACAGACAATGGATGGCGGTTACATCGCCGCCGGATATACCACATCCTTTGGAGCGGGCGATAAAGATGCATGGGTTCTGAGAATGGATTCCAACGGTGACACCCTTTGGTCTAAAACCTATGGGGGCTCCGCCGCGGACATGGGGCAGGAGATTTTCGAAACCTATGACGGAGGCTTTTTACTGGCTGGTTATACAAATTCCTTCGGCGCCGGCGAAAATGATGTCTGGATATTGAATCTTGATTCATCCGGCGATTCTCTCTGGACCCAGACATTCGGCGGCACTGCTAATGACTATGCTTTAGCATTGGATAACACGGATAAGAATGAGCCTGTTGTGGTTGGACATACCGAATCCTACGGAATCGGTGAATCGGATATTTACCTGCTCAAACTCCGGGCAGATTATTGCCTTGAATGTTACACTACCAATTTCACTCCACGGATACGCTCAGGCGGAGGCACATTAATTTGGGATTTAACCGTTAAAAATTGCGGCAATAAAACTGTGGCGGTTTATGGCGAGATATATCCCACCATAGGCGATTGCGTGACTGGTTACCAGTTTGATTTAGACCTCACCCGTCAAATAACGCCA